>NZ_JBMDJT010000017.1:0-52340 GCF_057809335.1 Microbacterium sp. FG3
CCCCCCCCCCCCCCCCCCCCCCCCCCCCCCCCCCCCCCCCCCCCCCCCCCCCGCGGAGGGTGTCGAAGTCGGTCGATCAGTAGCGGTCGACCGCGGGCTGCTCGGGCTCGACGCCCGCGTCACCCAGCTCCATGTCGAAGATCGCCGACCAGGTGTCGGGGTTCTCCTCGAGAACCGTGTTCATGAAGTCGCGCAGCGCGTCGTCGCCCTTGGGCAGGCCGATGCCGTACTTCTCCTCCGAGAACGGCTCGCCGACGATCTTCAGCTCGTCCGGGTAGGCCGCGGCGTAGCCGATGAGGATCAGCTCGTCCGTCGTGACAGCATCGACGGTGCCGTTGAGCAGCGCGTCCACGCACTGCGTGTACGTGTCGAACTCCTCGGTCTGCGCCTCGTAGTTGTCGCGGATGTTCTGGATCGGCGTGGAGCCGGTCGCCGAGCAGACGGTGACGTCGCTGGTCAGATCGGCATCCGACTCGATCTCGCTGTCCGCAGCCACGAGCAGACCCTGGCCGGTCTCGAAGTACGGGCCGGCGAAGTCGATCTGCTGCTTGCGGGCGTCGGTGATCGAGTAGGTGCCGACGTAGAAGTCGATGTCGCCGTTCACGATCGCCTGCTCGCGGTTCGCCGACGGGATCGCCTGCCACTCGATCTGCTCCTCGCCGAAGCCGAGTTCCGCGGCCATCCAGCGCGCGATCTCGACGTCGAAACCGGTGCGCTCGCCCGTGGTGGCGTCGAGGTATCCGAGACCGGGCTGGTCCTCCTTCACGCCGATGCGGACCTCGCCCGCCTCGACCATCGCGTCGTAGGTGGGGCTGCCCTCGAGCGAGACGTCGGTGGCGACCTCGTAGGGCTTCTCCGATCCGGCGTCGCCCGAGTCGCCCGAGCCGCCGGCGTCGCCGCCGCCCGGGGTGCCGCTGTTGCACGCCGTCAGGGCGAGCAGCGCGGTGGCGGCGATGCCGACCGCCGCGATGTTGCGGATCTTTCGCATGGTTCCTCCTGGTTGGTGTGGGCGCCGCTGCTGTGTTGCGGAGCCTCGTGGGAGTCTCTTCTCAGTGGGTGATGAGCTTGGAGAGGAAGTCCTTGGCACGATCCGACTGGGCGTTCGTGAAGAACTCGTCGGGCGTCGCCTGCTCGACGATCTCGCCGTCGGCCATGAACACGACGCGGTCGGCGGCCTTGCGCGCGAAGCCCATCTCGTGCGTGACGACGATCATGGTCATGCCCTCCTTCGCCAGGCTCACCATGACGTCGAGGACCTCGTTGATCATCTCGGGGTCGAGGGCGCTGGTCGGCTCGTCGAAGAGCATCACCTTGGGCTGCATGGCGAGCGCGCGGGCGATCGCCACGCGCTGCTGCTGACCGCCCGAGAGCTGCGCGGGAAGCTTGTCGGCCTGGTGACCCACGCCCACCCGGTCGAGCAGGCGCCGGGCCTCGGTCTCGGCGTCGGCCTTGCTGAGGCCGCGGACCTTGATCGGCCCGAGCGTGACGTTCTCGAGGATCGTCAGGTGCGCGAAGAGGTTGAACGACTGGAACACCATGCCGACCTCGGCCCGCAGCTTCGCGAGCGCCTTGCCCTCCTTGGGCAGCTCCGCGCCGTCGATGCGGATGGAACCGCTCGTGATGGTCTCGAGCCGGTTGATCGTGCGGCACAGCGTGGACTTGCCCGAACCGGACGGACCGATCACGACGACGACCTCGCCCGCGTCGACGGTGAGGTTGATGTTTTTCAGTGCGTGGAAGTCGCCATAGTGCTTCTGCACGTTCTCCACGACGACAAGGGGCTCAGCCATGCGTTTCACCCTAGGGCCACGATGAGACAACGACCAACCGGGCGCAACCGCTTTACCGAGACGTAACAACACCGGAATCCCGGGCACTCCTCGCCGGGCGACGCGCCGCCGGCTCCCCGCCGCTCAGGAGCGCTGGGAGAAGGCGCTCTCGTAGAGGCACACGCTCGCCGCGGTGGCGAGGTTCAGCGACTCCGCGCGGCCGAAGATCGGCAGCCGCAGCGCCCGGTCGGCGAGCGCGAGCGCCTCGTCGTCGAGGCCGCGCGCCTCGTTGCCGAACACCCACGCCGTGGGGCCGGCCAGGCCGCCCGCGGCGCGGACGGCGAGCAGGTCCTCGCCCTTCACATCGGCCGCGATCACGGTCATGCCGGCGCCGTGCGCGCGCTCGATCGCGTCGGGCAGCGAGGCACCGACGGCGTACGGCAGGTGGAAGAGCGAGCCCGTCGTCGAGCGGACGACCTTGGGGTTGTGCGGATCGACGGTGCGGCCGGTGAGCACGACCGCGTCGGCTCCCGCGGCGTCGGCCGCGCGGATGATCGTGCCGAGGTTGCCGGGATCGCGCACCTCCTCGCAGATCGCGACGAGCCGTGGGGATCCGTCGAACACGTCGCGGATGGACGTGGGCGTCTGGCGCGCGACGGCGAGGAGCCCCTGCGGCGTGACCGTGTCGGCCATGGCGGCCAGCACCGCCTCCGTCACGTACTCGGGCTCGACGCCCGCGTCGGTGAGGAGCGTGCGGATGTCGCCGTGCCGCTCGAGCGCGGAGGGCGTGGCGAACAGGTCGACGATCGCGTCGGGGCGGTACTCGAGCCCCTCGCGCACCGACTGCGGCCCCTCCAGCAGGAACAGGCCCGTCTCCTCGCGCGCGTTGCGCTTGGCGAGCTTGGCGACGGCGCGCACGCGCGGCGACCGGGGGTTCTCGAGCACGCAGCCAGCCTACGCGCGGGCCCTTCGCGAGCCCGGGCGGCGCGCGGCGTCGATCCGCCCCGCGGAGGAGAACGGGCCCATCGGAGGACCGATCCCCCGATCCGATCCTCCGCACGGCCGGATCTCCTCCGAATGGCAGCGGGCGTGCAGACAGACGAAGGCGGGGCGCCCCCGAGGGGACGCCCAGCCTTCGCGAGGGGATGCTGCTTACGCGGCCTTCGGCGCGTTCACGTCGGCCGGGAGCGCCTTCTTGGCGGTCTCGACGAGCGACGTGAAGGCGGCGGGCTCGCTCACGGCGAGCTCGGCGAGCATGCGGCGGTCGACCTCGACGCCCGCCAGGGCCAGGCCCTGGATGAAGCGGTTGTAGGTGATGCCGTTCTGGCGCGCCGCGGCGTTGATCCGCTGGATCCAGAGGCGACGGAAGTCGCCCTTCTTCTTGCGACGGTCGCGGTACGCGTAGACGAGCGAGTGGGTGACCTGCTCCTTCGCCTTGCGGTACAGGCGCGAACGCTGGCCACGGTAACCCGAGGCGCGCTCGAGGATGACGCGACGCTTCTTCTGGGCGTTGACAGCCCGCTTGACTCTAGCCATTCTTCAGATTCCTAACGTGATCTCGCGTCGTCTCAGCGACCGAGGAGCTTCTTGACGACCTTGAGGTCGTTGCCCGAGATGACCTGGTCCTGGTTCAGGCGGCGGGTGCGACGGCTCGACTTGTGCTCGAGGTTGTGGCGCATGTTGGCCTGCTGCTTCTTGATCTTGCCGCTGCCGGTGATCTTGAAGCGCTTCTTGCTGCCCGAGTGGGTCTTCTGCTTCGGCATCTTCTCTTCCTTACGTTGGCGCCCATCGGGCGACGTCCTGTGCTGCCCGCCGGGGCGGGAAGTGTGTGGGGCTTACTCGGCCGCGACCTCGGCGTCCGCGCCGGTCTTGGCGGCGCGGGCCGCCTCGCGGTTCGCCGCGCGCGCCGCGTTCTGCTCGGCCTTCGCGTCGGACTTGTTGCGGTGCGGGGCGATCACCATCGTCATGTTGCGACCATCGAGCGTGGGCCGGTGCTCGACCGATCCGAATTCCGCGACGTCCTCGGCGAACTTCTGCAGCAGCTTGGCGCCCATCTCGGGGCGCGACTGCTCGCGGCCTCGGAACAGGATCATGGCCTTGACCTTGTCGCCGGCCTGCAGGAACCCCTCGGCACGCTTGCGCTTGGTCTCGTAGTCGTGCTGATCGATCTTGAGGCGGAAGCGGACTTCCTTGAGGATCGTGTTCGCCTGGTTGCGACGAGCCTCCTTGGCCTTCTGCGCGGCCTCGTACTTGAACTTGCCGTAGTCCATGATCTTGACCACGGGCGGCTTCGAGTTGGGGGCCACCTCGACCAGGTCGAGATCGGCCTCCTGAGCCAGGCGCAGGGCGGCCTCGATGCGGACGACGCCGATCTGCTCGCCGTTCGGCCCGACGAGTCGGACCTCCGGAACGCGGATGCGCTCGTTGGTGCGGGGATCGCTGATGCGGAACTCCTTGGGTGCGATGGCTGTGGCCACCGTGGCGCGACGTTCACGACACGGGCGGGAGAGGGAACTCAGCATCCACCCGTGCACGACGACTGACGTCGGCTCACCCGAACACCCGGATCTCGCTGTTAACCGATCTCTGGATGACGACCCGCTGACCGCGGGCGGAGTGTGACCCGGTAGCCTAAGACGGCAAGCGCGGGTGGGATGTGAATCCTCTTTCGTCCGGAACGCATTCCGGAGCCGCCCCAAGACTACCAGAAAGCCCCGATGAGCACCATGCCGTCCTCCCACAGCCACTCCTTCGACGCGGATCGCCACGCCCGGTGGGAGGAACAGGAGCAGGCGGCGGACGCCGCGGGCGCCGCTCGCGACATCGCCGATGTGCCCGCCGTCGAGGTGATCGCCTCCGCGTGCATCCACCTCATGAGCGCCGCCGCCGTCAAGCTCGGGCTCGGCGACGACGAGAACGCCGAGGAGTTCACGGACCTCGACGAAGCCCGCAAGCTCCTCAACTCCCTCGCCGGCCTCGTGACGGCCGCGGCGCCCGAGATCAGCGACTCGCACGCCCGCCCGATCCGCGACGGGCTGCGCTCGCTGCAGTTGCGCTTCCGCGAGATCTCCACCATCCCGGACGCCCCGGGCAAGGGCCCGGGCGAGAAGTTCACCGGCTCGGTGATCTGACCTTTATTTGATCTGCGCGCGCTCGGGCGCCGCTCTGCGGCGCCGCTCGCGTGCTCGCGCCGGCGCTGCCGCGCCGGCGAGGCAGCGCTTCGCGCTGCGGGGGGGGCCGCACGCTCGCTTCGCTCGCACAGTGACCGGTTGCGCCGTGGTGAGCGACCGATCGGTTGCGGTGGTCGCGTCATCTCCGCGGCGTCGCCGCTGAAGTTCAGCACCCGATCGGGTTCGACCTGTCGGTGCAACCGGTCAGGAAAGTCCTCGCGCGAGCTTCACCTGGAGGCTGTCGACGAGCACCGCGATGCGGTCGTCCGCCGCCCAGCGCCGGGCGAGGCGCTGCAGCACGGCGTCGAGCTCGGTACGCTCCAGGCCCTCGACGAGCGTGAGGCGCACGACGAGCTCGGGGCCGCGCAGGCGCGCGGCCGGGTCGCCCGGCTCGACGGCGAGGTCGAGCACGGCCAGCTCCTGGCCGATCGACTCCTGCAGGCCCCGGTAGACCTCGGGGCTCGTCCACGCCGGCTCCCACGGCTGCGACTGCGCGATCGCCCACACGGCCGGCCGGCGCACGACGAACTCGGTGTCGGCGGCGGGATCGATCACGACGAGGTCGGTCTGCTCCCCCGCCGCCGCGAGCGCGGCGCGCGTGCCGGCGACGGGGATCGGGCGTGCCTTCGCGTCCCAACGGCGCATCGTGTCGACGCTCGAGAAGACCGGCTGCACGCTGCGGCCGTCGGGGGCCGCGACCGTGACGATCGACAGCTCCTGCGTCTTGTCCACCGCGAGCCCGTGCGCGCCTACGCCCTCGTCGCCCTTCTCGGCCACGAGCGGCACGAGCACGCGCGCCTCGCGCAGCGCGTCGACGACCGCGACGGGATCGCCCGAGCCGTCGCGGAAGCGCGTCAGCGCCTCCCACAGACGCGGGTCGGCCGATCCGTCGTCCCCGGCGGCCGGGTTCGCGCGGAACGTGCGGCCCTCCCACGGAACGCCGGCGGAGTCGGCGCGCGACGGATCCCCCGTTCCGCCCTGCGCGCCGCCGTGGTCGTGCACGATCTCAGTCGGTGGCGACGTCGAGCGCCTCGGCGAGCGTGAACGCGCCGGCGTAGAGCGCCTTGCCCACGATCGCGCCCTCGACGCCCTCGGGCACGAGACCGCGCAGCGCGGCGATGTCGTCGAGGCTCGAGACGCCGCCGGAGGCGATGACGGGCTTGTCCGTCCGCGAGGCGACCTCGCGCAGCAGCTCCAGGTTCGGGCCCCTGAGGGTGCCGTCCTTCGTCACGTCGGTCACGACGTAGCGCGCGCAGCCGGCGTCCTCGAGGCGGTCGAGCACCTCCCAGAGGTCCCCGCCCTCCTGCGTCCAGCCGCGGGCGGCCAGCGTGGTCCCGCGCACGTCGAGCCCGACGGCCACGGCCTCGCCGTAGCGGCCGATGATCGACGCGGTCCACTCGGGGTTCTCGAGCGCGGCCGTGCCGAGGTTGATGCGGTGCGCGCCGCTCTCGAGCGCCGCCTCGAGCGAGGCGTCGTCGCGGATGCCGCCGGAGAGCTCGATGTTGACGCCCTTGACGTGCTTGAGCACCTTGCGCAGCACGGCGGTGTTGCTGCCGCGCCCGAAGGCGGCGTCGAGGTCGACGAGGTGGATCCACTCGGCGCCCTGCGCGGCCCACTGCTCCGCGGCCTCGATGGGGTCGCCGTAGCTCGTCTCGGTTCCGGCCTCGCCCTGGGTGAGGCGCACGGCCTTGCCACCGGCCACGTCGACGGCGGGCAGCAGGATCAGTCCGGGTGTGGACGCGAAATCGTTCATATCTCCCTGTGCGGGCGGGACGCTACCGCCGGAACGCACGATGTCTGAGGGTACGCGCGCCGGGCCGATCGATCCAATCGAGCGCGAACTCCGGCGCGGATGCCCGGGGAGGGCGCGGATCGGGACCGCGCGCGGGATCAGCCGCGCAGCGATCCGACCCAGTTCGCGAGCAGGCGGATGCCGGCCTCGCCCGACTTCTCGGGGTGGAACTGGGTGGCCGAGAGCGGGCCGTTCTCGACGGCGGCGATGAACCGCCCGCCGTGCGCGGCCCACGTGACGGCGGGCTCGGGGAACGGGGGCTGCACGTCGAGCGTCCACTCCTGCGCGGCGTACGAGTGCACGAAGTAGAACCGCTCCTCGCCGATGCCGCGGAACAGCACGGAGCTCTCGGGCGCCTCGACGGTGTTCCAGCCCATGTGGGGAACGACGGGCGCATCGAGCTCGCGGACGACGCCGGGCCACTCCCCGAGGCCCTCGGTGTCGGCGCCGCGCTCGATCCCGCGCTCGAAGAGGATCTGCATGCCCACGCAGATGCCCATGACGGGCCGGCCGCCCGCCAGCCGGCGCTCGATCAGCTCTCCGCCGCGGATGGCGTTCAACTGCTCCATGACGGCGCGGAACGCGCCCACGCCGGGCACAAGCAGGCCGTCGGCATCGCGCACGAGCCCGCGGTCGTTCGTCAGGCGCGCGTCGGCGCTGGCCGCCTGCAGGGCCTTGACGGCGGAGTGGACGTTGCCCGATCCGTAGTCCAGGACCGCGACGAGCGGCCGCTCCTGGCCGGCGGAAGCCGCGTCGGTCACAGCGCGCCCTTCGTGGACGGCACGCCCGTCACGAGCGGGTCGAGGGCCTTGGCCTGGCGGAACGCGCGCGCGAGCGCCTTGAACTCCGCCTCGGCGATGTGATGCGGGTCGCGGCCGCCCAGCACGCGCACGTGCACGGTGAGGCCGGCGTTGAACGCGATCGCCTCGAAGGTGTGGCGCACGAGCGATCCCGTGAAGTGCCCGCCGATGAGGTGCTGCTCGAATCCGGCCGGCTCGCCGGTGTGGACGAGGTAGGGCCGCCCGGAGATGTCGACGACGGCCTGCGCGAGCGCCTCGTCGAGCGGCACGAGCGCGTCGCCGTAGCGCGAGATGCCCGACTTGTCGCCGAGCGCCTCGCGGATCGCCTGCCCCAGCACGATCGCGACGTCCTCGGCGGTGTGGTGCGCGTCGATGTGCGTGTCGCCGCTCGCCTTCACCGTGAGGTCGGTCAGCGAGTGCTTCGCGAACGCCGTGAGCATGTGGTCGAAGAACGGCACGCTCGTGTCGATGCTGCTCGCGCCGGTGCCGTCGAGGTCCAGTTCGAGCTCGACGGACGACTCGCTCGTCGAGCGGCTGCGGCGGGCGGTGCGGGCTGCGGTCATACCCTCGAGTCTATTGCGCGGGGAGGCATCCCGGCTCAGTTGCCGATCTCCGCGAGCGCCTCGAGGAACGCCGTCGTCTCGTCCTCCGTGCCCGCCGTGACGCGCAGGTGGCCGGGGATGCCGATGTCGCGCACGAGGATGCCGCGGTCGCGCAGCGCCGACCAGGTGCGCGAGGTATCGGTCACCCCGCCGAACAGGACGAAGTTCGCCCACGACGGGTAGACGGTGTAGCCGAGCGCCTCGAGCGTGGCCGACATGCGGTCGCGCTGCTCGACGATCTCGTCGACCGTGCGCAGCATCGTGTCGGCATGGCGCAGGGCCGCGGAGGCCGCCGCCTGCGTGAGGGCGGACAGGTGATAGGGCAGCCGGACGAGGCGCAGCGCGTCGATGAAGGCGGGATCGGCGGCGAGGTAGCCGACGCGCGCGCCCGCGAAGGCGAACGCCTTGCTCATGGTGCGCGAGACGGCCAGGCGCGGGCGCCCCTCCAGCAGGCTCAGGGCCGACGGCTCCTCGCGCGGCGCGAACTCGCGGTACGCCTCGTCGACGATGACGATCCCGTCGGTGGCGTCGTAGACCGCCTCGACGACGTCGAGCGACAGCGGCGTGCCCGTGGGGTTGTTGGGCGCGCAGAGGAAGACGACGTCGGGCCGCGCGTCGGCGACCTGACGGGCCGCGTCCTCGGGATCGATCTCGAAGCGCGGGCCGCGCTCGCCCGTCACCCAGTCGGAGCCGACGCCGCGGGCCAGCAGCCCATACATCGAGTAGGTGGGTGCGAAGCCGAAGGCCGAGCGGCCCGGCCCGCCGAAGGCCTGCAGCGCCTGCTGGAGCACCTCGTTCGAGCCGTTGGCCGCCCAGAGCTGCTCGGGCACGAGTCCGTGGCCGAGGTAGTCGGCGAATCCCTCGCGCAGCTGGGTGAACTCGCGGTCGGGGTAGCGGTTCACGTCGCGCAGGGCGCGCGAGACGGCGTCGGCGATGTCGTCGGCGACCTCGTCGGGCACCGGATGCGTGTTCTCGTTGACGTTCAGCGCGACCGGAACCGCCATCTGCGGCGCCCCGTAGGGCGTCTGCCCGCGCAGGTCGGCGCGGAGCGGCAGGTCGTCGAGGGTGATCGCGGGAGCGATCGAGGTATTCGCCGGGTCGGAGGTCACGCCCTCCATGTTAGATCCGAGCGGCCCCTCGATGCCGGACGATCGCCGTGCCCGTCATCGCGCGGACGACGATGCCGCCCCGGCCCCCGCTCAGTCGGCGTAGCCCGCGGGAACCGCGATCTGCTGGCCGGGGCTCACGAGCCCGCCGGCGAGGTTGTTGAGCCGCTTCAGCTCGTACACCACGTCGCGCGGGTCGTGACCGGGTGCCACGTCCTGCGCGATGCTCCACAGCGAATCGCCCGCGGTGACCGTGACGAGGTGGAACGCCGAGGCGTCGGCGCCCGCCTCGCCCGATGCCAGGGCCGCGCCGCCGCCGAGCACGGCCGCCGCGAGACCCGCGACGACCGGAGCGGCCGCCAGCGCCGCCAGCACGCGTCGGCCGCGCACCGTGAGGCGCAGCCGGGTGCGGGGCGCGGAGGGGGCTGCCGCTGCCGTGAGGATGGCGGTGCTCATGTCGTGCTCCTTCTGTCTGGGCGGCTTCGCATCCGACGCTCGGCCGGGAGGCCGGATGCGAAGCTCTGTACCGAATATACGTTCGACGGTTCGAACATGTCAACGCTATCTCCGACATCCGACATCGGATCCGCCGGGACACGCTCGAACAAATCTCCCGAAGACCCCGACGAATCGGCTACCTTCGAGGTCGAGGGTCACGTAATCACGGACCTCCGACATCCGAACGAGGAGCACAGATGAGCGACGCCGCGGCCGACATTGCCGGCACCGACGACAAGCCCCGCACGCGGCGTCGCCGGAACCTCAGCGAGAAGCAGATGGCCATCCTCGAGGTCATCCAGCGCTCGATCCAGCGCCACGGCTACCCGCCGAGCATGCGCGAGATCGGCGACGCCGTCGGGCTGAAGTCGCTCTCGAGCGTGACGCACCAGCTCGGCCAGCTCGAGCTCAGCGGCTACCTGCGCCGCGACCCCGGCAAGACGCGCGCCATGGAGGTGCTCATCGACCTGCCCGGCCTGTCGGGCGAGAACCCGGCCGACACGGCGCCCGCCGTCGGCGACGCGGCGATGGTGCCGCTCGTCGGGAACATCGCCGCGGGCGTGCCGATCACGGCGGAGCAGCAGGTCGAGGAGATCTTCCCCCTGCCCCGCCAGCTCGTGGGCAAGGGCGAGCTGTTCATGCTCAAGGTCAACGGCGACTCGATGATCGACGCCGCGATCTGCCACGGCGACTGGGTGGTCGTGCGCGCGCAGAACAACGCCGATAACGGCGACATCGTCGCGGCGATGCTCGACGGCGAAGCCACCGTGAAGGCCTTCCGCCAGCGCGACGGCCACACGTGGCTGCTGCCGCGCAACTCGGCGTTCGAGCCGATCCTCGGCGACGAGGCGACCGTGCTGGGCAAGGTCGTCGCCGTGCTGCGCGCCGTCTGATCCGCACCGGCGGGCGCCCTGCGGCCCGCCGCCGTCTCGCCTACGGTGGGTGGCATGGCCTCCGAAGCGACCGCCCCCGCCCGCACGATCGCGCCCTACGGCACGTGGCGATCGCCGATCACCGCGGCCGACGTGGCCGGCGGATCGCTGCGCCTGGACGGCGCGCGCTTCGTGGGCGACGAGGTCTGGTGGAGCGAGGGCCTGCCGGCCGAGCGCGGCCGCACGGCCCTGATGCGCGGCGAGGCCGGCCGCGAGCCCGAGGTGCTGCTGCCCGCCCCCTGGAGCGTGCGCTCCCGCGTGCACGAGTACGGCGGCGGTGCGTGGACCGCCGGCGACGACGGCGTCGCCTACTTCGTCGAGCACGCCGACCAGCGCGTCTACAGGTTCGCGCCGGGCACGGATCCCGAGCCGCTCACCCCGGCGGACGGCGGCATGTGCTTCGGCGACCTCACCCTCGCCGAGGGCGCGCTGTGGGCCGTGCGCGAGACGCACACCGGCGCCCCGGTGCCCGCGCGCGACATCGTGCGCATCCCCCTCGACGGGTCGGCCGCGCACGACGCGGCCGCCGTCGCGAGCGTCGTGGCGGGCAGCGACTTCCTCGCCTATCCGGCCCCGCGCGGCGATCGGATCGCGTGGATCGCGTGGGACCATCCCGACATGCCGTGGGACGCCGCCGAGCTGCGCGTCGGCCGCCTCGACGAGCGCGGCCGCGTGACCGAGCACGTGGTGATCGCCGGCGGGCGCACCGCGGCGGGCACCGTCTCGGCGCTGCAGCCCGAGTGGACGGGCGACGACGAGCTGATGTTCCTCGCCGACATCCCGCACCCGGGGCAGGATGCGCGCTGGAACCTGCACTGGGCGCGCTTCGACGGCCTGTCGGCGGTCGGGCCCGAGCCGATCATGACGGTCGACGCCGACACGGGCGGGCCCCTGTGGAACCTCGGCGCGCGCTGGTACGCGACCATGGCCGACGGCCGGATCCTCGCGGTGCAGACGAACGGATCGGATCAGCTCGTCGTGATCGATCCCACGTGCGGCGCCGAGGACGCCCTCGACACGCCCCTCACGGGCGGCGTGCTCGTGCGCGACGTGCGGGGCCAGCGCGTGCTGCTGACCGGCGCCGGCGCGCGCGTGCCGGGCGGCCTGTGGCTGCTCGACGTCGACGCGCACACGATCGAGCCGGTGCGGGGCGGCGTGCCCGTCGGCGACCTCGACCCCGCCTGGCTTCCGGTCTCGCGCGCCATCACCTGCCCCGGTCCGAACGGTCCCGTGCACGCGTTCGACTACCCGCCGACGAGCCCCGAGTTCGACGCACCCGAGGGCGAGCTGCCGCCCTACCTCGTGCTGGTGCACGGCGGTCCCACCACCCACGTCTCGGGCACGCTCTCGATCGTCATGGCGTACTTCACGAGCCGCGGCATCGGCGTGCTCGACGTGAACTACGGCGGGTCCACGGGCTACGGCAGGGGCTATCGCGAGCGGCTGCGCGGCGGCTGGGGCGTCGTCGACGTACAGGACACGGCGGCCGCGGCGCGCGGGCTCGCGGAGGCGGGGCTCGCGGACGCGGACCGGATCGCGATCAAGGGCGGATCGGCGGGTGGCTGGACGGTGCTGTGCGCGGTCGCCGACACCGACGCCTTCGCCGCGGGCATCAGCCGCTACGGCGTGGCGGATCTGCGCCGCCTCGTGGCCGACACGCACGACTTCGAGGCGCGCTACCTCGACGGGCTCGTCGGCCCCCTGCCCGAGGCCGAGGAGGTGTACGTCTCGCGGTCGCCGCTGTCGCGCCCCGAGACGCTGCGCACGCCCCTGCTGATCCTGCAGGGCGCGGACGATCCCGTCGTGCCGCCGAGCCAGTCGGAGGCGCTGCGCGACGCGCTCGCGGCCAACGGCGTGCCGCACGCGTACCTGCTGTTCGAGGGCGAGTCGCACGGCTTCCGCCGCGCCGACACGCTGCAGCGCGCCTTCGAGGCGGAGCTGGCGTTCCTCGGCGAGGTGCTCGGCTTCACCACCCCGGACACCCCGCCGCTCGAGCTGGACTGACGACACCCCGCCGAACCCGCCCTCGATCGGCGAGCCCGCGCCGCATCGAGCGCGGGCTCGGCGGACGAGCGCGGGTTCGGCGGGGGTGGGGTCAGAGCGTGTAGGGCTCCAGCTCCGCCGCGAGGCGGGCGTTGACGCGCGCGTGGACGAACGTGCCCTCGGTCTCGTGGCGGCGCTCGAGGAGCTGGCCGGTCTCGTGGATGGCCGAGACGAGCTCGCCGCGGCTGTACGGCACGACGGCGCGCAGCTCGACCTCGGGCAGCGGCAGCGCGTCCTCGACGACGCGGCGCAGCTCGTCGATGCCCTCGCCCGTGCGGGACGAGACGAACACCGCGCGCGGCTCGAGACCGTGCAGCACGAGCCGGGTGTCGTCGTCGACGAGGTCGGCCTTGTTGAAGACGACGATCTCGGGCACCTCGCGCGCCCCTACCTCGCCCATCACGTCGCGCACCGTGGCGATCTGCCCGGCGGGATCGGGGTGGTGCGCGTCGACGACGTGCAGCAGCACGTCGGCGTCGGCGACCTCCTCGAGGGTCGAGCGGAACGCCTCGACGAGCTGGTGCGGCAGGTTGCGGACGAAGCCCACGGTGTCGGCGAGCGTGTACACGCGCCCGTCGCTCGTCTCCGTGCGGCGCACGGTCGCATCGAGCGTGGCGAACAGCGCGTTCTCGACGAGCACGCCGGCGCTCGTGAGGCGGTTCAGCAGGCTCGACTTGCCGGCGTTCGTGTACCCCGCGATCGCCACCGACGGGATCGTATTGCGCTTGCGCTCGGAGCGCTTGGCGTCGCGCGCAGGCGCGAAGTCGCGGATCTGGCGGCGCAGCTGCGCCATGCGCGTGCGGATGCGACGCCGGTCCAGCTCGATCTTCGTCTCACCCGGTCCGCGCGAGCCCATGCCCGCGCCGCCCGCGCCGACCTGGCCGCCCGCCTGGCGGCTCATCGACTCACCCCAGCCGCGCAGGCGCGGCAGCAGGTACTCGAGCTGGGCGAGCTCGACCTGTGCCTTGCCCTCGCGGGTCTTGGCGTGCTGCGCGAAGATGTCGAGGATCACGGCGGTGCGGTCGATCACCTTCACCTTGACGACGTCCTCGAGCGCGCGGCGCTGCGAGGAGGCCAGCTCGGTGTCGGCGATGACCGTGTCGGCGCCGACGGACGCCACGAGGTCCCTCAGCTCCTCGGCCTTGCCGCGGCCGAGGTACGTCGCGGGGTCGGGGTGCGGGCGGCGCTGCAGCACGCCATCGAGCACGACGGCGCCGGCGGTCTCGGCGAGCGCCGCCAGCTCGCGCAGCGAGTTCTCGGCGTCGACGAGCGAGCCCTGGGAGTAGACGCCCACGAGCACGACGTTCTCCAGCCGCAGCTGCCGGTACTCGACCTCGGTGACGTCCTCGAGCTCGGTCGACAGCCCCGGGACGCGGCGCAGCGCGGCGCGCTCCTCGCGATCCCACTGCTCGCCGTCCGATGTGCCGTAGGCCGTCGCGTCGTCCTGCAGCGCCTGGGCGCCGCCGAAGGTGCGCAGCCCCGAGCGCGCATCGACGCTCGCCAGCACGCGCTCGACCGGATCGATCGAGTCCTCGGTCGCGTCGTCGCGGCGCGAGGTGGTGTCCGGCTCGGACGAGGTGGATTCCGTCATGTGCTCCCTGTCTTCGTGCACGTGCAAGCCCTTCAGCTTAGGTGATCCGCCGCGATCGCGGCAGATGGTGTCCTGCGCAGGAACTGCGCGTTACGGCGGACCGTCGACTCCGGTACGCTGGCCGCCTATGGGAGATCACTACTTCAGCGAGGCTCCCGCCAGCGCCGAGAAGCTGAGGCGCATCCGCATCCCCCTCGCCGGCCGTGAGGTCGAGGTGACGACCGCGGCCGGCGTCTTCAGTCCCGAACGTCTCGACACCGGCACCAAGGTCCTCCTCGACAGCGCCCCGGAGCCGCCCGCGGGCGGCGACTTCCTGGACCTCGGATGCGGATGGGGGCCCATCTCGCTGACGCTCGCGACGCTGTCGCCCCGCGCCCGCGTGTGGGCGGTGGATGTGAACGAGCGCGCCCTCGACCTCGTGCGGCGCAACGCCGAGGAGCTCGGCCTCGAGAACATCAACGCCGTCACGCCCGCGGATGTTCCCTCCGACGTGACCTTCCGCACGATCCGCTCGAATCCGCCGATCCGGGTCGGCAAGTCGATGCTCCACGAGCTGATGGAGACGTGGATCCCGCGGCTGGCGGAGCGCAGCGACGCCTACCTCGTGGTCAAGCGCGATCTCGGCTCGGACTCCCTGCAGCGCTGGCTGGCCGCCACGTTCGACGACGGCTTCACCGTGCACCGCACCGCGACGGGCAAGGGCTATCGCGTGATCAAGGTGCGCCGGCACGGCAATCCCCCGACGGCGCCGATCGACACGCTCGGGGTCTGATGCGGGGCGTTCCGCCCGTCAGGCGAGCGCGACCGTGCCCGTGTAGACGAGCGTGGCGGGGCCCGACAGCGCGACGTGCTCGCCGTCCTCGGCGGGGAACATGCGCACGGCGAGCGTGCCGCCCGGCACGTCCACGCGCCAATGGCTCGGCGCCGTGGGCCCCGCCCACTCGCGCACGGCGAGGGCCGTCGCCGCGACGCCCGTGCCGCAGCTGAGGGTCTCGCCCACGCCGCGCTCGAACACGCGCATGCGCACGCGCCCGATGCCGTCCTTCACGAGCGGCTCCTGCGGCACGACGAACTCGATGTTGGCGCCGCGCTCGGGCACCGGCTCGACGACGGGCCGCGCCGTGAGATCCAGCGCCTCGAGCTCGTCCTCGGAGGCGAGGGCGACCACGACGTGCGGGTTGCCGAGGTCGATGCCCAGCCCGGGCCTGGCCACGCCGATCCCGCGGGCGCGCACCGTCGGCTCCCCCGGCTCGGCGCGCCAGCGGCCCAGGTCCACCTGGAAGCCCGTCTCGCTGCGCGTGACGTCCCGCACGCCCGCGCGCGTGCCGATGGGCAGCGTCGAGCCGGCGTCGAGGGTCGCCAGGCCCGCGTCGAGCAGGTACTTGGCGAACACGCGCACCCCGTTGCCGCACATCTCGGCCTTCGAGCCGTCGGCGTTGCGGTAGTCCATGAACCATTCGGCATGCTCGTCCTCGGCGAGGGCGGCGGCCCCCTCGGGGATGCGCTCGGAGCGGACGACGCGCAGCAGGCCGTCGGCCCCGATGCCGAAGCGGCGGTCGCACAGGATGGCGACCTGGTCGTCGCTGAGCTCGAGCTCGCCGTCCGGGTCGGCGACGATCACGAAGTCGTTGCCCGTGCCGTGACCCTTGGTGAACGCGATCTCCGTCATCCCGCCAGTCTACGGATCCGCGCATGGACGGGGGCGAGGAGGGCGCGGGTCAGCCGGCGATGGCCGCGGGGTCCGCGCGGCCGGCCTCGTGCCAGCGCACGTCCGCGTAGCGGCGGAACCAGCTCACCTGGCGGCGCGCGTAGCGGCGCGTGAGCGCCTGCGTCTCGGCGATGGCGTCGGCCTCGCCAAGCTCGCCCCGCAGCTGCGCGAGCGCCTGCGCGTAGCCGATCGCGCGGCGCGCCGTGGTGCCCCGCTCGAGCCCGCGCTCGCGCAGCCGGGCGGTCTCGTCGAGCATGCCGCTCGCCCACATCCGCTCCACGCGCCGGTCGAGGCGTTCGATGAGCGCCGGGCGGTCCATCGTGAGGCCGATCAGCTCCGCCGGCCGCCAGGGCACCGGCCGCTCGGGCAGCGCAGCGCCGTGCGTGCGCCCGCCCTGGGCGAGGATCTCCAGGGCACGCACGATTCGCCGGCCGTTGCGCGGGTCGACCCGCTCGGCCGTGGCCGGGTCGGCGGCGCGGAGCCGGTCGTAGAGGGCGCCGGGGCCGGAGCGGTCGAGCTCGGCCTCGAGCTCGGCGCGCAGCCGCTCGTCGCGGGGCGGGAAGCGGAAGTCGAACAGCACGCTCGAGACGTATAGCCCGGATCCGCCGACGAGGATCGCATGACGCCCACGGGCCAGGATGTCGTCGATCGCGGCGCGCGCGTCGTCCTGGTAGCGCGCGACGGCGGCGTCCTCGGTCACCTCGAGCACGTCGAACAGCTGGTGCGGGATGCCCCGCCGCTCGGCAACGGAGAGCTTGGCGGTGCCGACGTCCATGCCGCGGTACAGCTGCATGGCGTCGGCGTTGACGATCTCGGCCCCGCGTCCGCGTGCCGCGAGGGCCTCGGCGAGGTCGAGCGAGAGGTCGCTCTTGCCCGTCCCGGTCGCGCCGACGACCGCCCACAGGCGCGGCCCGTCATCGGGGTCGCGCCCCGACGGCCTCGGCTCGCTCACCGCGTCTCCGCTTGCTGGACTCGGTCCGACGACCGGGGCCGTCAGACGCCGACGCGCAGGGTGGGCAGGCCGAGCTTCACCGGTCCGGACGCGGCGCCGCCGTGGCCGTCGGCGGACGGCACGGCGCACGACTCCGACTGAGTGCGGTCCCACGCGTCGCCGGCGCGGGTGCGGCGGATGCGCAGCGGCGCGCCGTCCGGCGCATCGGCGAGAAGGTGGGACGGCGCCGCGTGGGTGATCGTCACGGTGACGACGTCTCCGGGGCGGGGCAGGTCGGATCCGGCGGGCACCTCGAAGTGGACGAGGCGGTTGTCCTCGGCGCGACCGGTGAGGCGGTGGGTCGCGGCGTCCTTCTTGCCCTCGCCCGTGGACACGAGCACCTCGACCTCGCGGCCGAGCTGCTTCTCGTTCTCCTCGAGCGTGATGCGCTGCTGCAGGGCGATGAGGCGGTCGTAGCGATCCTGCACGACCTCCTTGGGCACCTGGTCGGGCATCGTCGCGGCGGGCGTGCCCTCGCGGATCGAGTACTGGAAGGTGAAGGCGCTCGCGAAGCGGGCCTGCTCCACGACGCGCAGCGTCTCCTGGAAGTCCTCCTCGGTCTCGCCGGGGAAGCCCACGATGATGTCGGTGGAGATGGCGGCGTGCGGGATGCGCTCGCGCACCCGGTCGAGGATGCCGAGGAACTTCGCGCTGCGGTAGGAGCGGCGCATGGCGCGCAGGATGCGGTCGCTGCCCGACTGCAGCGGCATGTGCAGCTGCGGCATCACCTGCGGCGTCTCGGCCATCGCGTCGATCACGTCGTCGGTGAAGGCGGCGGGGTGCGGGCTCGTGAAGCGGATGCGCTCGAGGCCCGGGATCTCTCCCGCGGCGCGCAGCAGCTTGCCGAACGCGTGGCGGTCGCCGAACTCGACGCCGTAGGAGTTGACGTTCTGACCGAGCAGCGTGACCTCGATCGCGCCGTCCTCCACGAGCAGGCGGATCTCGTTCAGGATGTCGCCGGGGCGACGATCCTTCTCCTTGCCGCGCAGGCTGGGCACGATGCAGAACGTGCAGGTGTTGTTGCACCCGACCGAGATCGACACCCAGCCGCTGTAGACGGAGTCGCGCTTGGTCGGCAGCGTGGAGGGGAACGTCTCGAGGGACTCGAGGATCTCGAGCTCCGCCTCCTCGTTGTGACGCGAGCGCTCGAGCAGGCGCGGCAGCGACCCCATGTTGTGCGTGCCGAAGACGACGTCGACCCACGGCGCCTTGCGCTGCACGGTCTCCTTGTCCATCTGCGCCAGGCAGCCGCCGACGGCGATCTGCATGCCGGCGTGCTTGTCCTTGCGCGACTTCAGGTGGCCGAGCGTGCCGTAGAGCTTGCCGGCCGCGTTCTCGCGCACGGCGCACGTGTTGATGATGACGACGTCGGCGTCCTCGCCCTCCGCGGCGCGCACGTAGCCCGCGCTCTCGAGAGAGCCCGAGAGCCGCTCGGAGTCGTGCACGTTCATCTGGCAGCCGAAGGTGCGCACTTCGTACGAACGGGGCCGGTCGTCGGCACCGACGGCGGCCGTCGACGGCTCGATGAGGGTGGGGGCGCTGGAGGGTGTGCTCATGACGGCCTCATTCTACGTTCCCTGGCTGTGCCCGCTGCGAGCTACGTCTCGGCCGTGCTCGGGCATCGGCCTCTACTCGAACCGGACCCCACCGGACGGCGCCCCACCGGACGGGGCCCTGACCTCGAGGAGCGCGCGCCGCGCCGCCGACATCCCGACGGATCCGCCGAACCCCCGCCGCGCGAGCTGACCGACGAGGCGCCGCAGCGCGGTGTCATCGTCGTAGCGCGCCAGCTGCCGGGCCTTGCTGCGCGCGAACTCGAGCGCTCGCTCGGCGTCGTCGTCGGGCAGGTCCGCCAGCGCCGCGTCGATGACATCACGGGGGATGCCGCGCGTCGACAGCGACTGGGCGATGGCGCGCCGCCCCTGCTTCTTCCGCGCCAGCGACGTGTGGATCAGCTGCTCGGCCAGCCGCGCGTCGTCGAGCGCGCCCATCCGCTGCAGGCGCTCGACGATCGCGTCGGCCGTCTCGCGCGGGAGCTCCTGCACGAGGCGGGAGCGCGCCTCGACCACGGACAGGCCCCGCGTGCCCAGCGAGCGGACGAGACGGCGCTCGGCCCGCTCCGCGAGCTCGGAGGCATCGGGCTCTGAGGCATCGCGCTCGGAGGCATCGCGCCGACGCGGCGCCGCGGCCGCGCCGCCGTCCTCGCCGGCCTCGTCCCCGGCCCCGACGTCCGCGAAGCGCACCTGCCGCATCCCGTCGCGCTTCTCGATCTCGAGGGTCGGCACCGGGCGCGGGCGCCCCGCTCCGAGGCCTCGCCACGTGGTGTGCCAGGCCGCGTCCGCGTCGCCGTCGGCGGCGTCTGCCTCCGGACCGGCGCCGGAGGGGGACGCCGCGGACGGGATGCGGCGCGTGGGGTGGGTCGGGCCGGCCGCGTGCGGCGCCCACTCCTCCCCCGGCCGGCCGCCCGGAGTCCGACTCCCGGACCGCCCGCGGCCCGCGCCGAAGAGGGGGATGACGGGGGCGAGGTCCTCGCCCCCGTCGTGTTCCGCCGTCACGTCGGCCCCGTGCGTGTCGTCGCCTCGCATGGCCTCACGCCGTGCGACGCGCGGTCACCTCGTCGGCCGGAGCCTCGACGGCCGCCGCACCCCCCTGGCCGACGCCGAGCTTCTCCTTGATGCGCGTCTCGATCTCGTTGGCGATGTCGGGGTTCTTGAGCAGGAAGTTGCGCGCGTTCTCCTTGCCCTGGCCGAGCTGATCGCCGTCGTAGGTGAACCACGATCCCGACTTCTTGACGATGCCGTGCTCGACACCGAAGTCGATCAGGCTGCCCTCGCGCGAGATGCCGGTGCCGTAGAGGATGTCGAACTCCGCCTGCTTGAAGGGCGGCGCCATCTTGTTCTTGACGACCTTGACGCGCGTGCGGTTTCCGACCGCCTCGCTGCCGTCCTTCAGCGTCTCGATGCGGCGGATGTCGAGGCGGACGGACGCGTAGAACTTCAGCGCCTTTCCACCCGCGGTGGTCTCGGGCGATCCGAAGAACACGCCGATCTTCTCGCGCAGCTGGTTGATGAAGATCGCCGTCGTCTTCGTCTGGTTCAGCCCACCGGTGAGCTTGCGGAGCGCCTGCGACATGAGGCGCGCCTGCAGGCCCACGTGCGAGTCGCCCATCTCGCCCTCGATCTCGGCGCGGGGCACGAGCGCCGCGACGGAGTCGATGACGACGACGTCGATCGCGCCGGAGCGGATCAGCATGTCCGCGATCTCGAGCGCCTGCTCACCCGTGTCGGGCTGCGAGACGAGGAGCTGGTCGATGTCGACGCCGAGCTTCTTCGCATACTCGGGGTCGAGCGCGTGCTCCGCGTCGACGAACGCCGCGATTCCGCCGGCGCGCTGGACGTTGGCGATCGCGTGGAGGGTCAGCGTCGTCTTACCCGACGACTCCGGCCCGTAGATCTCGATGATGCGGCCGCGGGGCAGTCCGCCGACGCCGAGCGCGACGTCGAGGGCGATGGAGCCCGTGGGGATGACCTCGACCGGGGCGCGCTCATCGCTGCCCAGTCGCATGATCGAGCCCTTCCCGAACTGCCGGTCGATCTGGGCGAGGGCCGACTCGAGGGCCTTCTCGCGATCTGCTGCTGAGGGCATGACGTGCTCCTTCTGCTCGTGATTCCGCCGCCTCTAGGCTGTCGCGACCCGCTCGGTCGAGCGGGTTCTCCGACAAGGCGTGTGGCTGGGTGCCTGTCTGCCACGGTACGAGGGGCCTCCGACATCGCATGTGGGAGATCCGCGGACTGTGGAAGGCCCGGCACCCGGGTCCACCTGTGCACGAGGCTACGCGCGAAAAGAACGGATGTTCGACAACACGCCGTACGGATGTTCGACTCCACCGGCGGGCACGCGCGAGACGCGGCCCCGCGTCAGCGCCGGGGCTCGATCCGGCCCGCGCCGTAGCGGCGCTCGGCGGGGACGTCCGTCTCCTCGCACAGCGCGAGCCAGATCTCGCGCGGCGGCACGCCGGCGTCGAGCGCCTCCGTCGCCGTCCGCCCGAAGCCGGGCAGCACGAGATCGTTCAGCAGCGACACCGCATGGGCGCCGAACTCGTCGTCGACCGCGCGCAGGAACTCGCTTCGCCGCAAGAGCGTCAGCGCAGCGACAGCTCGGGGCCGACCTGCGCCACGAGGTCGTCGGGGACGACGTCCGGGAAGTGATCCACGCCCTCGACCACCGCGATGCGGTCGCCGACCGTGCGCATGATCGTGGAGATGGGGATGTCGAGCGCCTCGGCCACCGACGCGAGGATCTCGCTCGAGGCCTCCTTCTGCCCGCGCTCCACCTCGCTGAGGTAGCCCAGCGCGACGCTCGCCTTGCTCGCGACCTGGCGGAGGGTCTGCCCCTGCTGCTGACGGAAATCCCGCAGGACGTCGCCGATCTCTTGACGTACCAGGATCATGTCGGGCCCCCTCCTCACTGCAGCCGACCGGTTCGTTCGGGTGCACAACAGTACAACACCGTGTGACCCAATCTAATCCCGGGATCTGTCGGATTCCTCGGAATCACACAGATTTCCCTCGCCGGCTACCCGCGTGGGGGATTCGGCGCGCACGAGGTCGAGCGTCAGGCGCAGCGCCAGGCCCACCGCCTGCACGCGGATCTCGTCGCGGTCGCCGGACAGCACGGCCCGCTCCGTGTGCGTGCCGCCGGGCAGGCTCACGCCGATGTCGACGGTTCCGACCGGCTGCCCGTCCGGCGAGACCGGGCCGGCGATCCCGGTCGTCGCGACGCCGACCTCGGACGCCGCGCCGTCGACGGCCATCGCGCGCCGCACGCCCTCCGCCATCTGCGCCGCCACCCGCGGCTGCACCGCCCCGCCGTCGGCGAGCGTGCGGGCGTCGACCCCGAGCAGGCTGCGCTTGATGGCGGTGTCGTACGCGACCACTCCCCCGCGCAGGCTCGCGGAGGCGCGGGGGATCTCCACGAGCGCCGAGGCGAGCAGACCGCCGGTCACCGACTCGGCGACGGCGATGGTCCAGCCACGGGCGCGCAGCTGCGCAAGAAGATCCGACGCCACGCCGAACGTGCCGGGCACCGACGGCCCGCTCATCGCACCGCCCGCGCGCCCCGCACCTGCGCGACGACGTAGTCGACGCCGCTCGCGAGCGTGAGCACGACGACCACCCACATCAGCACCGCCGTGATCACCGCCCACGGGCCGACGCCGATGAGCAGGTGCAGGGGCAGCAGCGCCCACGAGAGCGCGACGGCCTGCACCGTGGTCTTGAGCTTGCCCATCCACGCCGCCGCGACCACGTGCTCGCGTGCCACGACGAGCCGGTGCACCGTGATGCCCCACTCGCGCACGAGGATGACGACGACCATCCACCAGGCCATCTCGCCCAGGATCGCGAGGCCGACGAACGCGAGACCCGTGAGGAGCTTGTCGGCGATGGGATCCCACAGCTTGCCGAAGTCGCTGACGATGTCGTAGCGACGCGCGAGGTAGCCGTCGACCCAGTCGGTGGAGATCGCCACGACGAACAGCACGCCGGCGACCCAGCGCAGCGCGAGATCGGCCTCACCATGCCGCCCCGCGAGCAGCAGGAGGATGAGGAAGAGGATCGCGAGCGGGATGCGGGCGACGGTGATCGCGTTCGGCAGCTGCCGGGGAATGGCCATGCGTGAAGTGTCTCAGTCCCGCCCGGTCAGCTGCCAGGCGTCCTCGTCGCCGTCCTCGTCCTCGACGGGGCGGCCGGCGAACTGGGCCTCGATCGGGTCGTCGGCGTAGCGGTCGTCCTCGGGCTCCTCGGCGGCCGCGGGGGCCGGCGGCGGCACGTCCTCGCCCTTGATGCGCGCGAGCACCTCGGGCAGCTGCTCGGGGGTGACGAGCACGTCGCGGGCCTTCGAGCCCTCGGACGGGCCGACGATCTCGCGCGACTCCAGCAGGTCCATGAGGCGACCGGCCTTGGCGAAGCCCACCCGCAGCTTGCGCTGCAGCATCGAGGTCGAGCCGAACTGGCTCGACACGACGAGCTCGGCCGCCGCCAGCAGCACCTCGAGGTCGTCGCCGATGTCCTCGTCGATCTCCTTCTTCTTCGCGTCGATCGCCTCGGCCACGTCGGAGCGGTACTCGGGGCGGGCCTGCCCGGTGACGTGCTTGACCACGCGGTCGATCTCGTCCTCGGTCACCCACGCGCCCTGCACGCGGAACGGCTTCGACGACCCCATCGGCGAGAACAGGGCGTCGCCCTGGCCGATGAGCTTGTCGGCGCCGCCCTCGTCGAGGATGACGCGGCTGTCGGTGACGCTCGTCACCGCGAAGGCGAGGCGGGAGGGCACGTTGGCCTTGATGAGGCCCGTGACCACGTTGACCGACGGGCGCTGCGTCGCGAGCACGAGGTGGATGCCGGCGGCGCGGGCCAGCTGCGTGATGCGGACGATGGAGTCCTCGACGTCGCGCGGGGCGACCATCATGAGGTCGGCGAGCTCGTCGACGACCACGAGCAGGTACGGGTACGGCTTCAGCACCCGCTCGCTGCCCGGCGGCAGCTCGACCTCGCCGCGCGCGAGGGCGGCGTTGAAGTCGTCGACGTGGCGGTAGCCGAACGACGCGAGGTCGTCATACCGCATGTCCATCTCCTTCACGACCCACTGCAGCGCCTCGGCCGCCTTCTTCGGGTTCGTGATGATGGGCGTGATCAGGTGCGGCACGCCGGCGTAGTTCGTCAGCTCCACGCGCTTGGGGTCGACGAGCACCATGCGCACCTCGCTCGGCTTGGCGCGCATCAGGATGCTCGTGATCATCGAGTTCACGAAGCTCGACTTTCCGGATCCCGTGGATCCGGCGACGAGCAGGTGCGGCATCTTCGCGAGGTTGGCGACGACATAGCCGCCCGAGACGTCCTTGCCCACGCCGATGGTCATGGGGTGCGTCGACTTCTGCGCCGCGGGCGACCGCAGCACGTCGCCGAGCGCGACCGTCTCGCGGTCGACGTTCGGGATCTCGATGCCGATCGCGCTCTTGCCGGGGATCGGCGCGAGGATGCGGACGTCGTTCGACGCGACCGCGTACGAGATGTTGTTCGACAGCTGCGTGATCTTCTCGACCTTCACGCCGGGGCCGAGCTCGACCTCGTACTGCGTGACCGTCGGGCCACGGGAGAAGCCGGTGACCTTCGCGTCGACCTTGAACTGCTCGAAGACGCCCTCGATCTGCTGCACCATGCGCTCGTTCGCCTCGGACTTGGCGATCGAGGGCGGCCCGGCCGAGAGCGCGGCGGGCGAGGGCAGCACATAGGGCGTGGACGGCGGCTGGGGTCCGCGCGATCCGGGACCGTCGGTGCCGAACCCGCTGAGGCCGGGCAGCCCCTCGGCGAGGTCGCCGGTGTCGTCGCCGTCGCCCACGAGCCCCGTCGATCCGGACTCGCGCAGTCCGGCCGTCACGCCGCTCAGGTCGGAGAGGATCTCGGTGGCGTCGTCGGCGGGCTCGGGGTCGGCGACGACGACCGCGTTGTGGTAGCCGCCGTCGGTCTGGGTGCCGAGCAGCTCGGTGAGGTCCTGAGGATCGGTGACGACATCCGACTCCTCCTCGCGGCCGCTCTTGTTGCGGCGCCACCAGGGGCGGTCGTCGGCGTCGTCGTCGGACGCCTCGTCGTCGGCCTTGCCCTTGCCCTTGCCCTTGCCGAGCACCTTCGTCGGGGCGGTCTCGCCGGCGTCCTCGACGACGCGCTCGGTGCCGAACATCCAGGCGTACAGGTCGCCGAGCCGGCTCACGATCCGGTTCGGCGGCGTCTTGGTGAGGATCAGCACGCTCAGCGCGCCCAGCAGGCCGAGCAGGATGTACGCGCCGACATCGGTGAGGAGCATCGCGAGGGGCTCGCCGATCATCCATCCGAACAGCCCGCCGGCCTCGCTCAGCGCCGGCATGCCGGCCGGGGGCTGGGGGCGGCCGCCTGCCACGTGGCAGAAGCCCGCGACGGTGACGGAGAGCAGGCCGAAGCCGATGCCGATGCGGCCGTTGTCGTGCACGGACGAGGGGTGGCGGAAGAGCCAGCCCGCCAGCAGGAGCAGCAGCACCGGGTAGACGAACGCCGTGCGCCCGATGAAGAGCCCGAAGGTGTACGCGCTCACGAGCGACGCCGCCTCGTTGCCGATGAACACCCACTCGGTGACGGCGCCGGCCGCGGCCAGCAGCACGAGCAGGAACGGGAAGCCGTCGCGGCGGTCGTCCTTCTCGAGGCTCTCGGGCCCGAACACGCGGAACAGCCCGCCCACGCCGTGGGCGAGGCCGTTCCAGGCGCGCACGGCGACGGGCGGCTTGTCGGCCTCGCCGACGTACTTCTTCGGCGCCGGCGCCGGCTTGCGGGCGCGCGACGACGCCTTCGAGCGGGCGCTCTTGGGGTCGGTCGACGTGCGTGCCATGCGCTCCACGCTACGCGCGGGCGCCGACATCCGGCGGGAGCGACCCGGGTTTCCGCGGATCCCGGGCCGCTCCGGCCCCGCGTCAGGCCTCGATGACGACCGGGACGATCATCGGGCGGCGGCGCAGCGAGTTGCCCACCCAGCGGCCGATCGTGCGGCGCACGGTCTGCGTCAGCGCGTGGTTGTCGCGCACGCCGTTCTGCGCGGCCTCCTCGAGGGCGGCGGCGATCTTCGGCTTGACCTTGTCGAACACCGCGTCGTCCTCGGCCACGCCGCGCGCCTGGATCTCGGGACCCGAGATGATGCGTCCGGTCTGGGCGTCGACGACGACGATGACCGAGACGAAGCCCTCCTCGCCCAGCACGCGGCGATCCTTGAGGTCGGCGTCGGTGATGGCGCCCACGCTCGACCCGTCCACGTACACGAAGCCCAGGTCGAGCTGGCCCACGACCTCGGCGACGCCGTCGCGCAGGTCGACCACGGTGCCGTTCTGGCCGAGGATCGTGCGCGTCTCGGGGATGCCCGTGTCCTGCGCCAGCTTGGCGTTGGCCATGAGGTGGCGGTACTCGCCGTGCACGGGCAGCACGTTGCGCGGCTGGAGGATGTTGTAGCAGTACAGCAGCTCGCCCGCCGCCGCGTGGCCCGAGACGTGCACGCGCGCGTTGGCCTTGTGCACGACGTTGGCGCCGAGCTTCGTGAGCCCGTCGATGACACGGTAGACCGCGTTCTCGTTGCCGGGGATGAGCGAGGAGGCGAGGATCACGGTGTCGCCGGGACCGGGCTCGATCTCGTGGTCGAGGTTCGCCATCCGGCTGAGGACGGCCATCGGCTCGCCCTGCGATCCGGTCGACATGTAGACGATCTCGCTGTCGGGGATGTCGCGGGCCTTCTTGTAGTCGATGAGCACGCCCTGCGGGACCTGCAGGTAGCCGAGGTCGGCGGCGATCGTCATGTTCCGCAGCATGCTGCGGCCGAGCAGCGCGACGCGGCGGCCGTTCGCGGCGGCGGCGTCGAGCACCTGCTGCACGCGGTGCACGTGGCTCGAGAAGCTCGCAACGATGACGCGTCCCGTGGTCTTCGAGATCACCTGGTCGAGCACGGGACCGATGGCCCGCTCCGTCGGGGTGAAGCCCGGCACGTCGGCGTTCGTGGAGTCGGGCAGGAAGAGGTCGACGCCCTCCTCCCCCAGGCGCGCGAAGGCGCGCAGGTCGGTGATGCGGCCGTCGAGCGGCAGCTGGTCCATCTTGAAGTCGCCCGTGTGCAGCACGAGGCCGGCGGGCGTGCGGATCGCGATGGCGAGCGCGTCGGGGATCGAGTGGTTCACGGCCACGAACTCGAGGTCGAAGGGTCCGACGCTCAGGCGCTCGCCCTCGACGACCTTCTGCGAGACCGGCCGGATCCGGTGCTCCTTGAGCTTCGCCTGCGTGAGCGCGAGCGTGAGGCCCGATCCGATGATGGGGATGTCCTCGCGCAGGCGCAGCAGGTACGGCACGGCGCCGATGTGGTCCTCGTGGCCGTGCGTGAGCACGACGCCGACGATGTCGTCGAGGCGGCCGCGCACGGGCTCGATGTCGGGCAGGATGAGGTCGACGCCGGGCTGGTGCTCCTCGGGGAAGAGCACGCCGCAGTCGACGATGAGGATCTTGCCGTCGAACTCGTACGTGGTCATGTTGCGGCCGACCTCGCCGAGGCCGCCGAGCGGGGTCACGCGCAGCACGCCGCTCTCGAGGGGGCGCGGGTCGTAGACAGGTGTGGACATGGTCCGCCTTCCCGGGACGCGGGGCGTCCGGTCGTCGATTCTTCTGTTGTCGTGCGGGCGCTTCACGCCCGCGGAGGTCTTCAGCGCGTGGTGCCGGGGATCTTCGGCAGCGCACCGCCGGCGGCCGCATTGCGGTCGGGGCGGAAGTCGGAGAAGTCGACGCCCTCGACGCCCTTCACGAGGGCCAGCTCGTCCTCGATGACGGCGGCCTCCCACTCCTCGGGGCCGACGAGGGGCAGGCGCACGCGCGGGCTCGAGATGCGGCCGAGGCCGTGCAGGATGTACTTGGCCGAGACGGTGCCGGGCACGTGCGTCATGACGGCGCGGACGAGCGGCTCGAGGCGCATGTGCGCATCGGTCGCGGCCGCGAGGTCGCCGCGGTTCACGGCGTCGACGATCGTGCGGTACGGCGCCGGCGCGATGTTGGCCGTCACGCTGATGGCGCCCACGGCGCCGATCGACATGTGCGGCAGCACGTTGGCGTCGTCGCCCGAGAAGTACATCAGATCGGTCTGGTTCAGCACGCGGCTGACCTCGCTGAAGTCGCCCTTGGCGTCCTTGATCGCGAGGATGTTGGGGTGCTTCGCGAGGCGCAGGATCGTCTCGTACCGGATCGGCACGCCGGTGCGGCCGGGGATGTCGTACAGGATGACCGGCAGATCCGTCGCGTTCGCGACGAGGCGGAAGTGCGTGAGGATGCCCGCCTGCGTCGGCTTGTTGTAGTACGGCGTGACGATCATGATGCCGTCGGCGCCGGCCTTCTCGCTCTTCCGGTAGAGCTCGATCGCGTGCGCGGTCTCGTTCGATCCGCCGCCCGTGATGATCCGGGCGCGCCCCGCGGCGACGTCCTTGCCGACCTCGACGAGCCGGATCTTCTCGGCGTCGGTGAGGGTGGAGGTCTCGCCCGTGGTGCCCGTGACGACGACGCCGTCGGCGCCCGCCGAGACGACGTCGTCGATGTGCTTCTCGACGCTGGGCCAATCGACCTCGCCGTCGGCCGTCATCGGGGTGACGAGCGCGACGAGCACCTGCCCGAAGGGATTGCCCGAGTGCGTCATGCCTCCAGGCTATCGTCCCCCGCCTGCGCTCACGCCCGGGCGTAGACGAGGAAGCGGTAGCGGAGGCCGCTCTCGCTCGTGTGCCAGCCGTCCGCCGGATCGGCGCGGATCGTCCGCCACTCGGGGCCGATGGGCGGCGCGAAGGCGTCGCCGTCGACCTCGAGATCGATCTCGGTCACCCACAGCTCGTCGAGGCGCGGCATCGCCTGCGCGTAGATCTGCCCGCCCCCGATGATCCACGCGTCCTCCGACGCGGCGGCCGCGGCGGCCACGCCCTCGTCGAGCGAGGGCACGACGGTCGCCCCCGGCGCGTCGTACGCGGCGTCGCGCGTGACGACGATGTTCGTCCGGCCGGGCAGCGGCCGCCAGCGCGGCGGGAACGACTCCCACGTGCGGCGCCCCATGACCACAGGGTGGCCGGACGTGGAGCGCTTGAAGTACGCCAGGTCCTCCGGCAGGTGCCACGGCATGTCGCCCGCGGCCCCGATCACCCCGCGCCCGTCGCGCGAGCGGGCCTGTGCCCAGATGGCCCGCAGCGTCATCAGACGGCGACCGGCGCCTTGATGGTGGGGTGGTGCTGGTAGTCGCGGATCTCGAAGTCCTCGAGCTCGTAGTCGAAGATCGACTCCGGGCGGCGCGCGAAGTGCAGCGTGGGGTACGGGTAGGGCTTGCGCGAGAGCTGCTCGGCCACCTGCTCGCGGTGGTTGTCGTAGATGTGCACGTCGCCGCCGGTCCACACGAACTCGCCGAGCTCGAGGCCCGTCTGCTGCGCGACCATCGCGGTCAGCAGGGCGTAGGAGGCGATGTTGAACGGCACGCCGAGGAACATGTCGGCGCTGCGCTGGTACAGCTGGCACGAGAGCCGGCCGTCGGCCACGTAGAACTGGAACATGGCGTGGCACGGCGGCAGCGCCATGCCCTCGATCTCCGACGGGTTCCACGCCGTCACGAGGTGGCGCCGCGAGTCGGGGTTGCGCCGGATCTGCTCGACGACGTTCGCGATCTGGTCGATCTGCTGCCCGTCGGGGGCCGGCCACGAGCGCCACTGCACGCCGTACACGGGGCCGAGGTCGCCGTTCTCGTCGGCCCACTCGTCCCAGATCCGCACGCCGCGCTCCTGCAGCCAGCGCACATTGGAGTCGCCGCGCAGGAACCAGAGCAGCTCGAGGGCGACCGACTTGAAGTGCACGCGCTTGGTCGTGATGAGCGGGAAGCCGTGCGACAGGTCGTAGCGCAGCTGGCGCCCGAACACGCTCGTCGTCCCCGTGCCGGTGCGGTCGTCCTTGTGCGTGCCGTTGGCGAGGACGTCGCGCAGCAGGTCCTCGTACGGGGTGGGGATGGCGGCGCTCATAGTCCGATGCTACGGCGCGGCGACTGGAGAGGGGCGGAGCGCGGTGGCCGCGTCACGCCGCGCGGCCGATGAGGCCGATCCGCTGCAGGCCGAGGTACATCATGCAGCCCAGGCAGACGCCGAAGGCGGCGTTCAGGAACGCCGCGACGAAGGCCGCCGCGGCCGCGATGGGCAGCGCCCACGGCACGCCGAGCAGGTGCAGCACGAGCCCCAGCCCCGTGACGAACAGGCCCACGCCCTGCGCGAAGCGGGGAGGGCGCGGATCCTCCAGCTCGGCCGACGGGCGCAGGCGCGGCCGCACGAGGCGGCGGAAGACGACGCCCCACGGCGCGGTGCGGGGCGAGAGCACGCCCCACAGGAACAGCAGCGCCACGACGAGCACCGCGAGGAAGCCCGGATCGGCGATGCGCTGCCACGGCGAGGCGGACGCGACGGCCCAGTCCGACGGCGAGAACGTGGCGCCGGACAGCGGCTGGTAGGCGACCCAGCCGAACGTGGCGACGGGGTAGCGCGTGGAGATCCCGATGAGCGCGAGGAAGGTGGCGACGAGCAGCAGCACCGAGGTGACGGCGGCGGCGAACCGCGGGCCGCGCGGGTCGATGCCGGCGGGCGTGGTGTCAGACATGGATCCCTCCGATCCGGTCGAGCTCGGCGAGCACCGTCTCGCGCGTGGGCGCGCCCGCCACGCGCGCCCGCGCCATGCCGCCGGCGTCGAGCACGAGCACGGTCGGCGTCTGCAGCACCGCGAACCGGCGGGCCAGATCGGGCCGGTGCGTCAGGTCGATGTCGACGTGCCGCACGCCCGGCGCGGCGCCGGACACCTCGCCGAGCAGGCGGCGCGTGGCGGGGCACTTGGCGCACAGCTCGGTGCTGAACTGCACGAGGGTGGCGCGCTCCCCCAGCTCGCCGTCGCCGAGTCCGAGCGCCGCGGCGGCCGGCCCCGAGCCGGTCAGGCGGCGTGCGCGTCCCTGAAGCGCGCGCACGACGAGGCCGGCGAGCACCGCGACGAGCACGATGCCGGCCAGGACGAGGGCCGCGACCTGAGGGGACACGATCCGATGCTCCCACGAGCGCCGCGCGGGCGGGAGTCCGAGACGAACTGTGACGGCAGCGCGCACCGCATCCCGCCCCTGCCGCGACGCACGGCGGGTCACTAGGCTGGCGATGAACCCGCAGGTCCCGTCGAGGAGGAGCCACATGAGCGTCACGAGCGAAGCCACCACCACCTGGAACGGATCCCTGTTCGAGGGATCGGGAAGCGTCGCCCCCGGATCGGGGATCGGCACGTTCCCCGTGAACTGGAAGGCCCGCAGCGAGGGCTCCGAGAGCACCACCACTCCGGAGGAGCTGATCGCGGCCGCGCACTCGTCGTGCTTCAGCATGGCGCTGTCGAACGCGCTGGCTCAGAACGGCACCCCGCCCGAGAGCATCGAGGCCACCGCCTCCGTGACGTTCGTGCCCGGCACCGGCATCACCGGCAGCCACCTCAACGTGAGCGCGACCGTGCCCGGCCTGGACGCCGAGAAGTTCGCCGAGATCGCCGAGGGCGCGAAGGCGGGCTGCCCCGTGTCGCAGGCGCTGTCGGGCATCGAGATCACGCTCGAGGCCACGCTGGCCTGAGCCGCAGGGCCCCCGCTGAGCGGGGCGGTTTCGCTGGTCGCTTCATCTGCGCGGCCTGCGGCCGCTCCGTTCAGCAACCGATCCGCGCGAGCCGGCGGCCGCTCCGTTCAGCAACCGACCGGGCCGCGGCCTGCTCAGTGCCGTCCGCGTCAGCGCTCCGCGCGCTCGCGGCGGATCGCCTCGCGGATCGCCTCCCGCGCGCGGCGGCGGTCGCCGGCGGCGTCGTAGGCCAGGCCGAGCCGGTACCAGGCGCGCCAGTCGTCGGGCCGCGCCTCCACCTCGGCGCGGTACTTCGGGAAGACGGCGTCGCCGTCCGCGCGCTCCACGCGCCCGCTCGGGCGCACCGTGACCGGGTCGTCGGGCAGCGCGCCCTCGGCCTCGAGCCGCGCGCCGAGGCGCTCGGCCCCGGCGCCGAACAGCAGCTCGCGCGCCAGCGCCCACACGGCGATGGCGGGCAGCACGAGCATGGCCACGCCCATCACGACGGCCACGGGCTCCCCCGTGCCGAGCAGCGCGACGGCGCGCACGCCCACGAGCCAGATGTAGAGCAGGAGCGCCGCCGCGATGACAGCGACGCCGATGCGCGTCTTCACGCGGTCGCGATCGTGCTCGTGGTCGCGGCGACCTGCCCGGCGGCGGCGTCCTCCGCGACGGGGCGGCCCTCGCGCGGGCGGGGCGTGCCGACGCCGATGTCGATGAAGCTGTCGAGCCCCACGACGACGCCGCGCGCCTCGACGGCGCCGGCGAGCGCCACGCGGATGCCGGGCGCGTAGGCCTCGGCGGGATCGGTCGTGTCGTGCACGATCGAGAGCGTCTCGCCGGGGCCGGAGAGGATCGACTCCTGGCGCGCGATCACGCCGGGGCGGCGCAGCGAGTGCACGGGCACGCTCGCCACCTGCTGGCCGCGCGCCCGCTGATCCGCGTGCGGGGCCTCGACCGGCGCCTGCCGGGCGGCGGTGATGAGCTCGGCGGTGCGCACGGCGGTGCCCGAGGGCGAGTCGATCTTCGAGTCGCGATGCGCCTCGACGATCTCGGCGAACGGGAAGAACCGGCTCGCCGCCGCCGCGATCGCGGTGCCGATGACCGATCCGAGAGAGAAGTTCGGGATGAACACCGCGCCGGTGCCCGCCGCCTCGACGAGCGGGCGCACGAGCGCGATGCGCTCCGCCGACCAGCCGCTCGTGCCCACGAGCACGTTGAGGCCCCGCTCCGCCGCGGCGCGCACCACCTCGATGCTCACCGCGGGCGTCGACGCGTCGACGACGAGGTCGGCGCCGTCCAGCTCGGACAGATCGCTGCCCGATCCCAGGACCGACGCGACCTCGAAGCCCTCGAGCTCCTCGATCACGCCGCGGATGACCGACCCCAGCTTGCCGTTCCCGCCCACGAGGGCGACGCGCGTGGTCACTTCGTCTCGCTCCGCTCGCTCAGTACAGGCATACGCCCCATCCTACGGAGCGCACGGCGTCAGTGCCCGGGGGCGTACGGCTTGCCCGTCGCCGCCGGCGCCACGGCGCGGCCGATGAGGCCCGCCACCGCGATCAGCGTCACGACGTAGGGCGTCGTGGCGATGAGGTCGGCGGGGATGTCGCTGCCGGCCTGGTTGGCGACGACCGCGAGGTTGCGCGCGAATCCGAACATGAGCGCCGCGAGCGCCGCGACGACCGGGTGCCAGCGACCCAGGATCACGCACGCGAGCGCGATGTAGCCCTGGCCGTTCGACATCTCGCGCACGAACGCGTTCGACTCGCCGAGCGTGAGCACGGCGCCGCCCAGGCCCGCGACGAGGCCGGCGACCGTCACGGTCCAGAACCGCGTGCGGTTGACGTTGATGCCGACGGTGTCGGCGGCCAGCGGGTGCTCCCCCACGGCGCGGATGCGCAGCCCGATGCGGGTCTTGAACAGCACGAACCACACGACGGGCACGAGCACGTACATGAGGTACGTCGTGATGCGCTGGTCGAACAGCGTCGGCCCGATCACGGGGATGTCCGAGAGGACCGGGATGGCGATCTTCGGGAACGTGCCGGGGAAGTTCAGCTCCTCGGCGTTCGAGGAGAGCACCGCCGAGAAGAAGAAGTTCGTGATGCCGATCACGAGCACGTTCAGCACGACGCCGACGATGATCTGGTCCACGAGGTACGTGATCGAGAACGCCGCCAGCACGAGCGAGACGAGCGCGCCGCCGATCATGCCGGCCAGCACGCCGGCCCACAGGCTGTTCGTGATCGAGCCGACGACCGCGCCCAGGAACGCGCCCATGAGCAGCTGGCCCTCGATGGCGATGTTCGCCACGCCCACGCGCTCGCCGATCACGCCCGCCAGGGCGCCGTAGATGAGCGGCGTCGCCAGGCTCAGCGCGCCCGTTGTCAGCAGCACGATCGAGAGGGTGGTGCCCTGGCCGATCTGCCCGAGCAGCGCGGCGAGCCACACGATGCCGAAGCCCACGTACAGCCACACCGACACCCGCATCCGCCGCTGCACGAGCACGACGGCCACGGCCGTGACGGCGGCGAGGATGACGGTGGCGACGATCGCGAGGACCTTCGCCGGCAGCACGGTGTCGGGCACCTGGATGGCGTCGCGCGCCTGCGACCAGCGGAACGCGACCTCGCCGGGCCCCGTGCCGAGCACGAACCACACGAGCGCGACGAGCGTGAACACACCCATCACGATGGGGGCCTTCCAGGCGCGCGGCGCGTCGCGACGCACGACCACGTCCGCCTGGGGAAGCACGACGGCGCCGGTCACTTGGCCACCTCCTGGGTCTCGGTCGTGCGGGTGCGCGCGAGCACGGCGCGCACGCCGGCACCGGGGGCGGGCAGCCGGAAGATCGCCCGCACGAGCGGCGGCGCCGCGATGAACAGCACGATGACGCCCTGCACGACGCTCATCACCTCGGGAGCGACGCCCACGAACTGCATGGTGGCGGAGGCGGCCTTGAACGCGCCGAACAGCAACCCGGCGAAGACGACGCCGCCCGCCCGCGATCCGCCGAGCAGCGCGACCGTGATCGCGTCCCAGCCGATGCCCGCGTCGATCGAGGGCGTGAATCCGGCCGTGCGTCCGAGCGCCTGGTTCACGCCCGCGAGGGCCACGAACGCGCCCGAGGCGGCCATCGTGTAGACGTAGATCCGCTCGACGTCGATGCCCGCCGTGCGCGCGGCGTCTGCGTTGAGCCCGACGGCACGGAACTTGAAGCCGAGCGACGAGCGCTCCATGAGCCACCAGTACAGGACGGCGGCCGCGATGGCGAGGACGAAGCCGAGGTGCAGCTGGAACGACGGCCCGAGGAGTGCCGGCAGCTGCGCGGTCTCCGCGGGGGCCATCGAGGTGGGGTCGTTGCCCGAGCCGGGGTTGTGCATGGGCGAGGTGCGCAGCACCCACGTGAGCACGTTGACGGCCACGTAGTTGAGCATGATCGTGACGATCACCTCGTGCGCGCCCGTCTGCGCCTTGAGGAAGCCGACGATCGCGCCCCACACGGATCCGCCGATGAGGCCGAAGACGATCGCGGCGACGAGGTGCAGCCCGCCGGGCAGCTGCCACTGGGTGGCCGCCCACATGGCGCAGCCGGCGGCGACGAGGAGCTGGCCCTGGCCGCCGATGTTGAACATGCCCACGCGGAAGCTGAGCGCCACGCCGAGGCCGGCCGCGATGAGCGGCCCCGCGAAGCGCGCGGTCTCGGTGAGCGGGCGGATGCCGGCCTCGAACGAGGTCGCCTGGGTGTTGTAGATCGCGCCGCGGAAGAGGGCGCCGTACGCCTCCCCGATCGCGTGCCCCATCGCCGAGAGGGTGTCCATGGGTCGGGCGAAGAAGTAGCCGGCCGACGAGACGACGTCGTCGTTCGTGGTGACGATGAGGATCGCGCCCACGACGAAGGCGATGAGGATCGCGAGCGCGCCGCGCACCACGCTGCCGGCGAGGATCTCGCGGAGCGCGTCGCGCAGCACCGAGTCGACCCGCGACGGCGGCTGGGCCGCCCGCGCGCGTCGGGTGGGCGAAGGTGTGGTCTCGCTCATGCCGCGACTCCCGCCATCATCTGGCCGAGCGTCGCGCGCGGCGTGTCGCCGTCCACGATGCCGACGATCCGTCCGTGGTACATGACCGCGATGCGGTCCGCGAGGCCGATGACCTCGTCGAGCTCGGTCGAGACGATGAGCACGGGGATGCCGGCATCGCGCGCGGCGATGATCCGGTCGTGCACGAACTCGATCGAGCCCACGTCGAGCCCGCGCGTGGGCTGCGACGCGATGAACAGGCGCAGGTCGCGGCCCAGCTCGCGCGCCAGCACCACCTTCTGCTGGTTGCCGCCCGACAGCCGCCCGGCCGCCTGGTCGATGCCCTGCGCGCGGATGTCGAACTCGTCGATCGCCCCCTCGGCGAACTCCGCGATCGCGCGCCGGTCGATCGTGCCCATGCGCACGAACGGCGCGCCGTCGCTGCGGTCGAGCATGAGGTTCTCGGCGATCGAGAACTCGCCCACGAGCCCGTCCTTCTTGCGGTCCTCCGGCACGAAGCCCACACCCGCGTCCAGCACCTGCCGCACGGTCTTGCCCAGCAGCTGTCGGCCGTCGAGCAGGATCGATCCCCTCGCGTGCCGGCGCAGCCCCAGGATCGCCTCGGTCAGCTCGGTCTGGCCGTTGCCCTGCACGCCCGCGATCGCGAGCACCTCTCCCCCGCGCACGGTGAAGTCGATGTCGTCGAGCAGGTGCTCGCCCGAGCGCCCGACGAGCGTGAGGCCCGAGACCTCGAAGCGCGAGTCGGTGTAGGCCGGCGGCTGCTTGTCGACCTCGAGGTCGACGTCGCGGCCGACCATGAGCGAGGCCAGCTCCGTCGGCTCCGCCGTGGGATCGGCCGTGGCCACGACCTTGCCGCGGCGGATCACCGTGATGCGGTCGGCGACCTCGCGCACCTCGCGGAGCTTGTGCGTGATGAACACGATCGACGTGCCGCTGGCCGCGAGCTCCCGCATGATGCCCATCAGCTCGTCGGTCTCCTGCGGGGTGAGCACGGCGGTCGGCTCGTCGAGCACGAGCAGCCGGGCGTCGCGCGCGAGCGCCTTGACGATCTCCACGCGCTGCTGCGCGCCCACCGGCAGCTCCTCGACGACGGCGTCCGGATCGATGTCGAAGCCGAACCGCTCGGAGATCTCGCGCACCCGCGCCCTCGCGGCGTCCATCGACAGCACGCCGCCGCGCGTGGGCTCGTTGCCCAGCATGACGTTCTCGGCGACCGTGAACACGGGGATCAGCATGAAGTGCTGGTGCACCATGCCGATGCCCGCGGCCATCGCATCGCCGGGGCCGGCGAAGTGCACGGGCTCGTCGTCGACGAGGATCTCGCCTTCCTCGGCCTGGTAGAGGCCGAAGAGCACGTTCATCAGCGTGGACTTGCCCGCGCCGTTCTCGCCGAGGAGGCAGTGGATCTCGCCGGGCGCGATCTCGAGATCGATCGCGTCGTTGGCGACGAACGATCCGAAGCGCTTCGTGATCCCGCGGAGTTCGAGTTTCATCGTTCCGGATTCTTCCAGATGGGTCGGATTCTGGGCACGGGAACGCCGGGGCGGCTGTGGGCCACCCCGGCGTTCACGCGTGGCGTGCGGCGATTACTCGGCGCCGGTGACCGGGATCTCGATCTCGCCGGCGATGATCTCCTGGGTCAGCTCGTCGAGGCGCGTCTTCAGCGCGTCGTCGATCTGCCCGTCGAACTCGCCGAAGGCGCTGAGGGCGGTGCCGTCGTTCTCGAGCGTGCCGACGTAGGGCTCGGTGGTGAACTCCTCGCCGTCCACGAGCATCTCGATGTTGTCGTACACGGCCTGCGTCATGCGCTTCTCGACCGACGTGAGGATGATGTCGGCGTACTGCGGCTGCGTCGTGGCGATGTCGCGGTCGACACCCAGGACGACGGCCGGCGCGCCCTCGGTGCGGATGACCTCGATCGTCGAGCCGAACAGGCCGCCCGCGACGGGGTAGAACACGTCGGCGCCCTGCGAGAGCTGGCTCGCCGTGATGCTCGTGGCGCCGGCGGTGTCGCCGAAGTTCGCCGTGAAGCTGCCGCCGGCCGGGTTCGCCGGGTCCCAGCCGAGGACGGTCACGTCCGTGCCGTTCTCCTCGCCCCAGGCCTTGGCGCCGTAGTAGAAGCCGTCCATGAACTTGGTGACCGACATCATGTTGGCGCCGCCGTAGGTGGCGACGACCTTGGACTCGCTGTAGCCCGCCGAGAGGTAGCCGGCGAGGTAGCTCGACTGCTCCATCGCGTAGTCGATGACCTTGACGTTGTCGAGACCGAGGTCCCAGCCGTCGATCCACACGAAGTGCGTGTCGGGCGAGGCCGACGCGACCTGCTCGAGGGCGCCCGTGTCGCCGAAGCCGAAGCCCACGGCGAAGATGACGTCGCAGCCGCCGTCGACCATCGTCTGCAGGTTCGGCGCGAAGTCCTCGGTGCTGTTCGACTCGGCGTCGTTGATCTCGATGTCGAGCTCCTCCTCGGCCATCTCGAGACCCGCGTAGGCCGCCTCGTTGAACGACTGGTCGTTCCAGCTGCCCTCGTCCGAGACCGCGCAGGCCATGAAGTCGGTGCCCTCGGCGGGGGCGCCGTCGCCGCCCTCCTCCGGTGCCGCGCCGCAGCCGGCGAGCACCATGCCCGCGGCCGCCGCGATGCCGAGGCCTGCGAGGCCGCGCTTGAGTGTGGTCATCTTCACGGATGTTCCTCCTGATGCACGCCACGGCGAGCCGGGCGATCGGGTCGATGCGCACAACGATAAACCGGCGCTCCCGCGAGTATTCACATAAAGCGGCGGGATGAACAAGGCGTTATCGAACTGCGACCAGACGGTAACGGCGGGGAAACGAGCGGCTCAGAGCTCCGGCGCGAACGGGCGCGGCGGCGTCGTCGGCTCGGACACGAGGCCGCTGAGGTAGCGGTAGAAGCCCTCGCCGTCGACGGCCTCGATCACGCGGGCGTTCGGCGCGAGCCCGTGCACGCCCCACGACATCGCCGAGTAGCCGCGGGTGAGCTCCGACGACGTCTCGATGTCGACCGCGTACGGCGCCTCGGCCGTGATCAGCTCGGGGTGCAGCAGCAGCGCCGCGGTGAGCGAGTCGGGGTGGGTGGATCCGGGGATGCCCACCGACTCGTCGAACGCGAGCGTGCCGCGGCACACGCGCTCGACGAACCGCGCGAGCGGCGTGCCGATGCCCGCGAGGCGCGCGATCCGGTCCTTGTCGAAGACCGCGTCGCGCAGCGTGAGCGGCGCCCATGGGACGACGACGAGGTCGGCGAAACCGGCCTCGAACACGGTGCGGGCGGCCTCGGGGTCGACGTAGAAGTTGAACTCGGCGGCGGCCGTGATGTTGCCGCGGCCGTTGTTCGAGCCGCCCATCACGTAGAGCGACTTCACGCGGCCGACGAACTCCGGATCGCGGATCACGGCGAGCGCGACGTTCGTGAGCGGCCCGATCGCGACGATCGAGACCTCGCCCGGCGCCTCGGCCGTGATGCGCAGCATCGCGTCGACGGCGTTCTCGGCCTGGGGCTCGAGCCCGGAGTCGTCCATGCTCAGCCCGCCCGAGCCGTCGCCGTGCACGTTCTCGGCCGAGACCCACTCGCGCATGAGCGGGCGCTGCGCGCCGAGGAAGATCGGCACGGCGTCGAGGCGGTCGGCCACGTTGAGCGTCATCCACGCGTTGTGCACCTGCTGCTCGAAGCCCACGTTGCCCGCCACCATCGTGATGGCCCGCAGATCGGCGGCCGGGTCGAGCAGGCCCACGAGGATCGCGACGCAGTCGTCCTGGGCGGTGTCGGTGTCGAGGATGAAGGGTGTGCTCACCCGTTCAGTCTAGGTTCGCCGGGCGGGCGCCTCAGACGAGGACCTCGAGCTCCTCAGGCAGGCCCGTGCGCAGCTCCACCGGCAGGTGCGCGACGTCGTTGTGGGTGAGCAGGGCCCACGGACGGCCCGGCTTCTGCGCGATCACGGTGAGGCCGCAGTTCGTCTGGTTCAGCGTCATCCAGCGCCACTCGGGCGCGTCGAGCACCTCGCGCACGAACCACGAGATGACGAAGTTGTGGGTGATGAGCAGCTCGTGCACCTCGCCGGCCTTGCGCACGAGGAACTCGGCCGCCGCGTCGGCCATCTGCGCGCGCCCGGCGTCGATCTGCGCGTCGGTCACCGCCCCGAAGAACGGCTCGTAGGCGGCGGGCGTCTCGTCGGTGATGCCGGTGGGCACGCAGTCAAACAGCAGCGCGTGCGGCTGCGGCTCGATCGCGGGCATGCGCTCGGCCACGTAGCGTGCCGTCTCGCTCGTGCGCTGCAGCGGCGAGTGCCACACGGCGTCGAAGGGCACGCCCGAGAGCCGGTCGGCCAGGGCCTCGGCCTGCCTGCGGCCCCGCGGGGAGAGCGGACCGTCCTCCACCCCGTGCTCGGCGTCCTGCTGCTCGCCGTGCCGGACGAGGTAGATGTAGTGCGTCATCTCGCGTCCCTTTCCGCCCCGGCGCCGCCTCGGCGCGACCCTCGACCAGCCTATGTCACCCCTCCCCCGGCGGGTTCCCGGGGCGCCGCCTCAGGCGGCGGCGCGCGCGAGCTCGGCGATGTGCGCGCGCGAGAGCGCGAGGCCCACGCCCTGCACGAGCTCGTCGACGTGGGAGGGGTCGAACGCGTTCGCGATCGGGGCGACGACGCCGCGCTGGGCCCGCAGCCACGCGATGGCGATCGCGGCGTGCGGCGCGCCGAGCTCGGCGGAGATCTCGTCCATCGCCTTCAGCAGGCGCCCGCCCCGCCGATTGATCCGCTCCGCCAGCTGCGCGCCGCGCACCGACTTCGCGGCATCCGACCGCGAGCGGTGCTTGCCGCTGAGGAAGCCGTGCTCGAGCGGGTGCGAGGGCGTCACGGCGATGCCCTGCGCCGAGACGACGAGCCGCAGATCGCCCTCGAGCACACGGGGCCGCAGCAGGTTGAACGCGACGTCGATCGCCTCGATGCGCGGATAGCCTGCCGAGGCCAGGATGCGCGCCTCCACGAGCTGCTCGGGCGAGAAGCCGAACACCCCGAGCGCGCGCACCTTGCCGGACTCCACGAGCCACTGCGCGGTCGCCAGGGCGTCCTCGATGGGCGGCGCGTCGTAGCCGGTCGCGTCGAGATAGAGCACGTCGATGCGATCCGTGCCGATCCGCTCGAGCGAGGACTCCACGGCGCGCACGAGGTCGACCGAGCCCAGGCCGGGGTGATCCGGATGACCGCCCACGCGCACCGCGAGGACCATGTCGTCGCGCACGCCGCGGCTGCGCATCCAGCTGCCGATGACGTGCTCGCTGCGCCCGCCGCCGAAGCGGTCGGACGTGTGCAGCGCGTTCCCGCCGTGCGCGGCGTACCGGTCCAGCACCGCCTCGCTCGCGCGCTGGTCGACCGTCCAGCCGAACTCGCCGCCGCCGAGCATGAGCGGGAAGACCTCGATGCCCGTCTCGCCGAGCGGCGCGCGCAGGGCGCTGCCGATGCCCGGCCCCTGCACGGGAATGGGGGCGGACGGGTGCGCGGGAACGGCCGGCTCCGGCGACGGGATCGCCCTGCCCCAGTTCCACGCCATGTCGCCCTCCCCGACGGCTCCCACTGTACCGCCGGACGGCGCCCGCGCCCCGCCGAGCGCGCGGGCAGAAGTGCCCAGGACGCCGAACGGCCCGGCCCCTCCCGTGTGGGAGGCGGACCGGGCCGTCGGAGCGAGGGATCAGGCCTCGGCGGGAGCCTCCGCCGACTCCTCGGCCTTCTCCTCGACGACGGGCTCGAGCGCGAGCTTGCCGCGGTCGTCCACCTCGGCGATGCGGACCAGGATCTTCTGGCCCACCGAGACGACGTCCTCGATGTTCTCGACGCGCTTGCCGCCGTTGAGCTTGCGGATCTGGGTCACGTGCATGCGACCGTCCTTGCCCGGCATGAGCGAGATGAAGGCACCCGAGGGGATGATCTTCACGACCGTGCCGAGGAACTGCTCGCCGACCTCGGGGTTCGAGGGGTTGGCGATCGCGTTCACCTGCGCGCGGGCCGCCTCGGCCGAGGGGCCGTCGGTCGCGCCGATGTACACGGTGCCGTCGTCCTCGATCGAGATCTGCGCGCCGGTCTCGTCCTGGATCGCGTTGATCGTCTTGCCCTTGGGGCCGATCAGCTCGCCGATCTTGTCGACGGGGATCTGCACGCTGATGACGCGCGGCGCGGTCGGCGCCATCTCGTCGGGCGCGTCGATCGCGGCGTTCAGCACCTCGAGGATGCGCAGGCGCGCGTCCTTGGCCTGGGTCAGCGCGCCGGCGAGCACCTCGGAGGGGATGCCGTCGAGCTTGGTGTCGAGCTGCAGGGCCGTGACGAACTCGGCCGTGCCCGCGACCTTGAAGTCCATGTCGCCCAGGGCGTCCTCGGCGCCGAGGATGTCGGTCAGCGCGGCGTAGCGCGTCTGGCCGTCGACCTCCTCGGACACGAGGCCCATGGCGATGCCGGCGACGGGGGCGCGCAGCGGCACACCCGCGTTCAGCAGCGACAGGGTCGAGGCGCACACCGAGCCCATCGACGTCGAGCCGTTGGAGCCGAGGGCCTCGGACACCTGGCGGATCGCGTACGGGAACTCCTCGCGGCTCGGCAGCACCGGCACGAGGGCGCGCTCGGCGAGGAAGCCGTGCCCGATCTCGCGACGCTTGGGGCTGCCCACGCGGCCGGTCTCACCGGTCGAGTACGGCGGGAAGTTGTAGTGGTGCATGTAGCGCTTGCTCGTCGTGGGCGACAGCGAGTCGATCTGCTGCTCCATCTTGAGCATGTTCAGCGTGGTGACGCCCAGGATCTGGGTCTCGCCGCGCTGGAAGATCGCCGAGCCGTGCACGCGCGGGATCACCTGGACCTCGGCGTCGAGCGGGCGGATGTCCGCCAGCCCGCGGCCGTCGATGCGGGCGCCCTCGGTGAGGATGCGGCCGCGCACGATCTTCTTCGTGACGGACTTCCACGCGGCCGAGAACTCGAGCGGCGCGGCGGCGGGAAGCTCCTCGGCCTCCACCTTCGCGATGAGCTCGGCCTTGACGGCGGCCTTCAGCGCGTCGTCGGCGTCCTGGCGCTCCTGCTTGTCGGCGATCTGGTAGATCTTCGACAGCTCCTCGAGCGCCTTGCCCTCGACGAACGCGTAGGTCTCGTCGCTGTAGGCGGGGAAGACCGGGAACTCCAGCGGCGCGCGCGTCGAGCCCTTCGCCATCTCGGCCTGCGCCGCGACGAGCTGCTTGATGAACGGCTTGGCGGCCTCGAGACCGCCGGCGACGATCTCCTCGTTCGGCTTGACGGCGCCGCCCTGGATGAGGTTCCAGCTGTTCTCGGTGGCCTCCGCCTCGACCATCATGATCGCGACGTCGCCATTGTCGAGCACGCGACCGGCGACCATGAGGTCGAAGACGGCCTGCTCGACCTGCTCCTGGTTCGGGAACGCGACCCACTGATCCTCGTGCTCGCCGACGCCCGGGATGAGCGCGAGGCGCACGCCGGCGATCGGGCCGGAGAACGGCAGGCCCGAGATCTGCGTCGACGCCGAGGCGGCGTTGATCGCGAGGGCGTCGTAGTACTCGCCCGGGGCGATCGACAGCACGGTGACGACGATCTGGACCTCGTTGCGCAGGCCGTCGACGAACGACGGACGCAGCGGGCGGTCGATGAGGCGGCACACGAGGATCGCCTCGGTCGAGGGACGTCCCTCGCGGCGGAAGAACGATCCGGGGATCTTGCCGGCGGCGTACGAGCGCTCCTCGACGTCGACCGTCAGCGGGAAGAAGTCGAAGCCCTCGCGGGGGTTCTTCGACGCGCTGGTCGCCGAGAGCAGCATGGTCTCGTCGTCGAGGTACGCGGCGACCGCGCCCTGCGCCTGCTGCGCGAGGCGGCCGGTCTCGAAGCGGATGGTGCGGGTGCCGAAGCGGCCGTTGTCGAGAACGGCCTCGGCGGCGGTGATTTCAGGACCTTCCAAGAGGTCTGTCTCCTTCTGTTCGCCCGCGCAGAGCGCGCGGGAGACGAAAGAAGCAGGAACAGTCAGATATGGGCGCGCAATGGCACTCGCTCGAAAGCGATCAGCTCGCCTGCGCTGGCCACCAGGAGAAATCCACCGGGTCTCTCAGGAACCGGGAGATCACTTCAGGGGACCAGCTTCCTGCCAGCCTGCTCCTCGGGTATGGAATTGTCTGCCCGCGAGACGCGGACGCGCTCAGCCTACCAGCGCCGCATGCGCGGTGTCTGCCCGCTCGACCCGCGCGTCGCGCGCCGGTTATGGTCGGCAGGCGTCGACGGCCCGCCCGCGACGCGATCGATTCCCGTGACGACAGCCCGTGAAGGAGCATCGATGAGCGACGCCCAGGAGGTCTTCCGCGACCGCGGCCCGGAGGACGACCGGAACCCCGACGACGAGCGCGAGGTCGATCTCGACGACGAGGCCGACCTGGAGCTGCCTCCCCCGACCCTCGATGCGGACGAGCGCATCGAGGACGAGCCGGGGCCGCTCGCCGACGAGCTCGATGAGGCGAGGGGCGCGGGCGAGATCGACCGCTGACGGCCCCGTACGGGAACGGCGCGTGGCCCGCGGGTGAACAGACGCGGGCGGGCGGTGAACGTTCGCGAAAGCGGCGCGGCAACGTCGGTCTCGGCGCGCCGGGGACCGCCACGCTGGAGACATGCGAGTCGCGGTCGTCGCGGAGTCGTTCCTTCCGCACATGAACGGGGTCACGAACTCCGTGCTGCAGGTCGTCCGGCATCTCGAGGCCATGGGCCACGAGACGCTCATCGTCGCCCCCAGGGCACCGGGATCCGGTGACACCGCGGGGACGACGCTGCTCACCTCCATCCCGCTGCCGTCGTATCCCGAGGTCCGCGTGGCCGTGGCGCCCGTGCCGCTGCTGCGCCGCGTGCTGCGGGAGTTCCGCCCCGACGTGGTCCACCTCGCCTCGCCCACGGTGCTGGGCTGGCAGGGCCTCGTCGCCGCCGAGCGCAATCGCACGCCCACCGTCGCGGTGTACCAGACCGACGTGATCTCGTACGCCGAGCGCTACGGCGTCCCGGGCGCCGCGCCCCTCATGTCGGCGCACATCGCGCGACTGCACCGCCGCGCCACGCTGACGCTCGCCCCCTCCTCGCACGCCGAGAACCAGCTGCTCGCCCTCGGCGTCGACCGCGTTCGGCGCTGGGGCCGCGGCGTCGACGCCGAGCGCTTCCGCCCCGAGCAGCGCAGCGACGCGTGGCGCGAGCGGATCGCGCCCGGCGAGTTCATCATCGGCTACGTCGGCCGCCTCGCGCCCGAGAAGCAGGTCGAGGATCTGCGCGCGCTGCGGGACATCCCCGGCGCGCGCCTGGTCATCGTCGGCGACGGCCCCGAGCGGGCGCGCCTCGAGCGCGAGCTGCCCGATGCCGTCTTCACCGGCTTCCTCGGCGGCGAGGACCTGGCGCAGGCCCTCGCCAGCTTCGACGTGTTCGTGCACCCCGGCGAGAGCGAGACGTTCTGCCAGACCGTGCAGGAGGCCCTGGCCTCGGGCGTGCCCGTGGTCGCCACCGGCCGCGGCGGGCCCGTCGACCTCGTCCGCTCGAGCGTGGACGGCTGGCTCTACACCCCCGGCGACCTCGACGACCTGCGCGCGCGCGTGCTCGATCTCGTCGGCGACGACGCCAAGCGGCGCTCCTTCGGCCTGGCCGCGCGCGAGAGCGTGAAGGCCCGCACGTGGGCGGCGCTCACCGAGCAGCTCGTCGGCGCGTACCGCGAGGCCATCCGGCTGCGCCGCTACGACGAGGCCACGATGGCCCGCGGCGCCGTGCGCGTGAGCGAGCCGGTGCCTCCCCTCGACACCCGTCGGTGGTCGCGCTACGTGGCCCTGGGCGACTCCCTCACCGAGGGGCTGTGCGACGGATCGCGCATGCCCGACGGCCAGTACCGCGGCTGGGCCGACCGCCTGGCCATGCTGCTGGCGCAGGACGGCGAGCGCACCGGCAACCGCACCTTCCGCTTCGCCAACCTCGCCGTGCGCAGCCGGCGCGTGCGCGATCTCGCGCGCGAGCAGGTGCCGGCGGCCCTCGCCCTGAAGCCGGACCTCGTGTCGATCCTCATGGGGCACAACGACCTCGTCGGCCACGGCGCCGACCCGATCGCGCTGGCCGCGCGCGTGGAGGAGTCGGTGCGCACGCTCCGCGCGAGCGGGGCCGACGTCATGCTCGTGACCCCGTTCCTGCCGCGGCGCGCGATCGTGCGCGTCTTCGCCCGCCGCTTCGCGATCTACGCGAGCGAGTTGCGGCGCATCGCCGCCGAGAACGGCTGCCATCTGCTCGACGTCGACGCCCTTCCCGAGCTCGGCGAGCTGAGCAACTGGTCGCAGGACAAGGTGCACCTGAGCTCGTCGGGCCACCGCCTGCTGGCCTATCGCGCGGCCGAGGTGCTCGGGGTTCGCGACGCGCCGCAGCTCGCGGCGCTCGACGCGGCGTTCCACGAGGACTACGTGGAGCCCGAGGGGCGATGGATCACCCGGCACGCACTGCCGTGGGCCTGGCGCCGCCTGCGCGGCCGCACGGCCGGCGACGGGCTGCTGGCCAAGCACGCCGAGTACGTCACCATCCGGGGCCGCCGCGTCGTCGCCTCCGACGCGGCCGAGCACGCTCCCGGTCCGGCGGCGGACGCCGGCACGTCCTCCTCGGATCTGCCGGCCGCCCCCGCCTGATCTGATCCCGCCCGCGTTCCGGGCGGACCTCAGCCGCGCGTCGGCGGGTTGTTCAGCAGGTCCTCGAACGATCCGCCGGCACCCAGGTACGACTCGGGGTCGAAGGGATCGGCCGCGCGCGGCGCGGCGGACGCCCCGGCGATCGCGTCGGCGAGCTCGCGAGCCCCGCGCTCCACGCGCGCGCGCAGCGGCGCGACGGAGTCGGCCTCGGCACCCCAGTCGCTCGAGGCGGCGAACACGCCCGTCGAGACGGGGCGGGCGTGCAGGTAGGTGAACAGCGGCCGGATGGCGTAGTCGATCGCGAGCGAGTGGCGCGCGGTGCCCGCCGTGGCCCCGATGAGCACGGGCTTGCCCTCGACCGACTCGCGCTCGAGCACGTCGACGAACGACTTGAACAGCCCCGAATAGCTCGTGGTGAAGATCGGGGTGACGACGATGAGCCCGTCGGCGGCCGCGACCTGGGCGAGGTCCTCGGCGAGCGCCTTGGGCGCGAAACCGGTGAGCAGGTGGTCGGTGATCGCGTGCGCGTGGTCGCGCAGCTCGATCACGCGGCCCTCCGCCTCGACGCCGCGCTCCCCCAGCGCCTCCACGGTCGCGCCCAGCAGGCGATCGGCGAGCATGCGCGTCGACGACGGGTTCGACAGCCCGGCCGACACCACGACGATGCGGGTCACGTCAGGCCCTCCGATCCGTCGCCGGGCCGAATGCGCCCGGCTGGACGGGCCGGCGATCCGGGGCGTCCTGGTAGGGCGAGCCGCCCGTGACGTTGTCGCCGCGGTTCGCGTTGGGGCGGGGCTGGCGCGGCTCGGCGCCGCCGTACTTCGCCTTCACCCGCGCGGCGTGCGTCGGCGCGTCCGGCACCTCGGCCGGGCGGTTCGCCTGCAGCTCCCGGCGCAGCACGGGCACGACGTCCTGCCCGAGGAAGTCGATCTGCTCGAGCACGACCTTCAGCGGCAGGCCGGCGTGGTCCATGAGGAACAGCTGGCGCTGATAGTCGCCGAAGGTGTCGCGCATGGCCGCATACCGGTCGATCACCTGCTGCGGCGAGCCGACCGTCAGGGGCGTCATCTCGGTGAAGTCCTCCATCGTCGGACCGTTGCCGTAGACGGGGGCGCTGTCGAAGTAGGGCCGGAACTGGTCGACGGCGTCCTGCGAGTTCTTCGCCATGAACGCCTGGCCGCCGAGGCCCACGATCGCCTGCTCGGGCGTGCCGTGCCCGTAGTGGGCGTAGCGCTGGCGGTACAGGTTGATGAGGCGCTGGTAGTGCTCCTTGGGCCAGAAGATGTTGTTCGCGAAGAACCCGTCGCCGTAGTACGCGGCCTGCTCGGCGATCTCGGGCGTGCGGATGGATCCGTGCCACACGAACGGCGGCACGTCGTCGAGGGGGCGCGGCGTCGCGGTGAAGCCGTGCAGCGGGGTGCGGAACTTCCCCTCCCAGTCCACGACATCCTCGCGCCACAGCCGGTGCAGCAGCTGGTAGTTCTCGATCGCCAGCGGCAGGCCCTGGCGGATGTCCTTGCCGAACCAGGGGTAGACGGGCCCGGTGTTGCCTCGTCCCATGATGAGGTCGACGCGGCCGCCCGAGAGATGCTGCAGCATCGCGTAGTCCTCGGCGATCTTCACCGGGTCGTTCGTCGTGATGAGCGTCGTGGCCGTCGAGACGATGAGCCGCTCCGTCTGCGCGGCGATGTACGCGAGCGTCGTCGTGGGCGACGAGGAGAAGAACGGCGGGTTGTGGTGCTCGCCGAGGGCGAAGACGTCCAGCCCCGCCTCCTCGGCGTGCTTGGCGATCGTGACGATGTCGCGGATGCGTTCGGCCTCGCTCGGCGTGTAGCCGGTCACGGGGTCGCGCGTGATGTCGCTGACCGAGAAGAGGCCGAACTGCATGCCCTGCCAGGTGGTGTCGCTCATTGCGGAGGCTCCGATCCGTTTATATGCGCTTGAATATACCCTTGCAACGCCCGCACGTCGAATCTATTCCCCGGCCCCGCGGGGTGCGCCAGGGTGGCATCGGGTTACGAACCGGTAACGTCGGGGGTGATGAGCACCCCACCTGCGACCGCGTCCGGCCCGATCCGGCGCCCCAAGCGGCGCGTCCCCTTCTGGGACAACGCCCGCTTCGCGTGCATCGTGCTCGTCGTGCTCGGGCACGCCATCCAGCGGCTCATCTACGACTCCGACATCGCCTACGCGCTGTATCTGACGATCTACGCGTTCCACATGCCGGCGTTCGCGATCATCTCGGGCTACTTCTCGAAGTCCGACGCACCGGGCGCGCGGCAGATGGCGCGCGTGATCACCGACATCCTCGTGCCGTACGTCGTGTTCGAGGTGCTGTGGTGGGCGACGAAGCTGGTCGTCGAGGGCGAAGCCGAGCCGAATCTCACGGAGCCGTCGTGGACGCTGTGGTTCCTGCTGGCCCTGGGCATCTTCCGGCTCGTGCTGCCGTATCTCGCGCTGCTGCGCTGGCCCCTGCTGTGGACGCTGGCCATCTCGGTGGGCGTGGGCTACCTGCCCAACGTCGACAGCACGTTCTCGCTGTCGCGCACCCTCGGCTTCCTGCCGTTCTTCGCGCTGGGCTGGTGGCTGCGCGACCGGGACGTGGTGGAGCGGCTGCGGCTCATCGAGTGGCGCCCGTGGTGGACGCGCGCGCTCGCGGTCGCGATGCTCGCCGCGGCGGGCTGGATCGCATGGTCCGGCCTCGGCATCTGGCGCGAGGTCGAGCTGCGCTACTGGTTCTTCTACGACGACGACTACGGCGGGCTCATCTCGGGCGGGCACTGGTGGGGCGGCCTCGCCCGGCTCGGCACGATCGCGGCCGGCCTCGTGCTGTCGGCGGCGTTCTTCGCCCTCATCCCGCGCCGCGAGACCGTGCTGACCCGGTTCGGGCAGTACACGATGTACGTCTACCTGCTGCACTCGTTCGTGCTCTACCCGTTCCGCGAGTCGGGGGTGCTGCGCGGCCTCGAGCCGACGTGGCTGTGGCTGCCCACGGTGAGCGCGCTGTCGGTGGCGATCGCCTTCGCGCTCGGCACGCGTCCCGTGCGCCTCGTCTTCCGGCCGCTCGTCGAGCCGCGCGCGACGTGGCTGTTCGCCGATCCCTCGGTCGCGCCCCGCGCCCGCCGGAACGACCCGACCGGCTCCCGCCGGCCCGCCGATCCGCCCCGGCGCCCCGGCCACGACGGCCGCGGCGCGCACGAAGAGGAGAGCGGTCCGCCCGCGTCGTGACCGGCGCTGCCCGTAACGCTCGGAAACACATCCCCGCGCGCGGCGGGACGCCCCTACCGTCGGGAGCATGACGCTCTCGCTCCCGATCCTGGACCTGTCCCAGCTCGACGCCGGCCCCGAGGCGGCCGAGCGCTTCCGCCGCGACCTGCGCGACGCCACGCGCGAGGTCGGCTTCTTCTACCTCACCGGCACCGGGCTGCCGGCCGGCCTCGAGGCGCGGCTGCACGAGGCGGCCCGCGCGTTCTTCGCGCTCCCCGAGGCCGACAAGCTGGCGATCGAGAACATCCGCAGCCCGCACTTCCGCGGCTACACCCGCGTCGGCGGCGAGCGCACCCGCGGCCGGGTCGACTGGCGCGAGCAGATCGACATCGGTCCCGAGCGCGAGCCGGTCGCCGATCCGGACGCGCCGGAGTTCGCGCGGCTCATCGGGCCGAACCTGTGGCCCGAGGCGCTGCCCGGCCTGCGGCCGGTCGTCGAGGAGTGGCACGACGAGCTCACCCGCATCTCCCGGCGCCTGCTGCGCGCATGGGCGCTGGCGCTGGGGGCCGAGGAGGACTACTTCGACCGCCACTTCGGCCAGCCGCAGACGCTCATCAAGATCGTGCGCTACCCCGGCACGGATCAGCCGGAGCCGCAGCAGGGCGTGGGCGCCCACAAGGACTCGGGCGTGCTCACGCTGCTGTGGGTGGAGCCGGGCAAGCGCGGCCTGCAGGTGGAGCGCGGCGACACGTGGGTCGACGCCCCGCCCGTCGAGGGGGCGTTCGTCGTCAACATCGGCGAGATGCTCGAGTACGCCACGCAGGGGTATCTGCGCGCGACGAACCATCGCGTCGTCTCGCCGCGCTGGCCCGAGGACCGCATCTCGATCCCGTTCTTCTTCAATCCGGCGCTCGACGCGCGCCTGCCGATCATCGAGCTGCCTGCCGAGCTGGCGCCGCTCGCGCGGGGCGTGGAGGACGATCCGCACAACCCGATCCACGCGCTCTACGGGCAGAACGCGCTGAAGTCCCGGCTGCGCGCGCACCCCGACGTGGCCGAGCGGTGGCACGCCGACCTGCTCGCCGCGCGGTCCTGATCGCACCGGCCGGTCGCGCTAGCCACGGCCGCGGCGGCACGCAAGGGGATGAAAGCGACCCCGGCGCGTCGTAGCGTGGCGACATGGCGAGCACCGGCCGAGCGGAAGCGAGCAGCACGTGAGCGATGTGACGATCTTCACCCCCTCCCCCACCCTCACCGTCACGATCGAGGATCACGACGCGGGTCCGGACATCCACGTGCACGCCGGAGGCCAGGGCGTCTGGCAGGCGCGGATGATGCGCCGGCTCGGCGCGTCGGTGACGCTGTGCTGCGTCCTCACGGGCGAGACGGGGCGGGTGGTGCGCGGGCTGCTCGAGGACGAGGGGTTCCGCGTCGTCGCGGTCGAGCGCGCGGGCCGCGGCGCGGCGTACGTGCACGACCGGCGCGCCGGCGAGCGCATCCCCGTCGCCGAGACACCGGGCGACGCGATCGGCCGCCACGAGCTGGACGAGCTGTACGGGGCCGCGCTGCGGGAGGGCCTGGGCAGCGGGCTCGTGAGCCTGAGCGGACCCGACGGCGACGAGGTGCTGCCGCCCGACACGTACCGGCGCCTCGCGGCGGATCTGCGGGCCGGTGGCGCGCGCGTGGTCGTCGATCTCTCGGGCGAGCGGATGCACGGGGCCCTCGCCGGCGGCGTGGACGTGCTGAAGGTGAGCGACGAGGAGCTGCGCGACGACGGACTGCTCGACGGTGACGAGGCCGAGGCCGTGCTGGCGGCCATGGGGGCGCTGCGCGAGCGCAGCGCCGCCGCGGTGATCGTGACGCGCGCGAGCCGGCCGCTGCTGCTGCTCGATGCGGAGGGCGCGGTCGAGATCTCCCCGCCCCGGCTGGAGGCGGCCGACACGCGCGGCGCCGGCGATTCGCTCACGGCGGGGCTGTGCGCCGGGCTCGCTCTGGACGAGCCGCTGCGCGAGGCCGCCACGCTCGGGGCGGCCGCCGGCGCGCTGAACGTGACGCGCCACGGGCTGGGCACGGGCGACACGGGGACCATCGAGCGGCTGCGCGAGCAGGTGCGCGCGCGGGAGCTGCCCGGCGGGGGCGACGACGACACGCCGCGGCTCAGCCCGGGCGACCTCGCCGCGCTCGCGGGCGAGGCCGACCGCCCCGAGGGGGACGCTCGATGACGCGGGCGCTCGTCACGAACGACGACGGGATCGACGCGCCCGGCCTGGCCGTGCTCGCGCGGGCGGCCGCGGAACGCGGTCTCGACGTGACGGTCGCCGCCCCCGAGCGCCAGTCGAGCGGAACCAGTGCCTCCATCGTGGCGGGCGAGGAGGACGGCCGCATCGCGGTCGCCCGGCGCACCCTCGAGGGGCTCAGGCAGACGCCGGCGTTCGCGGTGCGCGGCGGCCCCGGCCTCATCGCCCTCATCGCCGCGCACGGCGCGTTCGGCGATCCGCCCGAGCTCGTGCTCAGCGGCATCAACCACGGCGCGAACGTGGGCCGCGCGATCCTGCACTCCGGCACGGTCGGCGCGGCCCTGACCGGGGGGCTCAACGGCGCCCGCGCCATGGCCGTCTCGCTCAACGTGGGCATGCATCCCGAGACGTTCGAGTGGCAGGCGGCCGCCGACGCCGCCCTCTCGCTGCTGCCGTTCCTCGAGACGCTGGAGTCCGGATCGGTGCTCAACGTGAACGTGCCGAACGCCGCGCGGCCGCGGGGCATCCGAGAGGCGCCGCTGGCCCCGTTCGGCATCGTGCAGACCACGCTGAGCGAGCGCGGCGCCGGTCACCTGCGGCTCGCCGTCGAGGACCTGCCGAACACCCCGGTCCCCGGCAGCGACGCCGCGCTCCTGGCCGACGGCTGGGTCACGCTCACGGGCCTCGACCCGGTCTCCGACCGCCCCCTCCACTACCCCGGCTGACGCGAGACAGCAACCACGCGCCGAGGCAGCGTCCATACGCCACGATCTCGGCGCACAGATGCTGTCTCACCGACTTCCGCAGCCGACCGCAGCAGCCCCCGCGCGTCGACCGGTTGCGGTGGTCGCTTCATCTCCGGCGCTGCGCGCCTCCGCTCAGCAACCGATGGGTGCAACCGAGGACGTGCAGCCGATGAGGTGCAACCGGCGGGTAACCGATGGTGCCCCCACCGATCACTGTGCGAGCGCGAAGCGCGAGCGTGGGGGGGCGC
>NZ_JBMDJT010000018.1:0-49696 GCF_057809335.1 Microbacterium sp. FG3
CGCGGCGCGAAGCGCCGCCTCGCTCTCGCGGGACGCGAGAGCGCGAGCACGCGAGGGTACCCGCGAAGCGGGTGCCCGAGCGGCGCAGTCTCAAAAAAGAGAGCTCAATCCTCGATCTTGCGCTTGCGCCAGCGGATGCCGGCGTTGATGAGGCCGTCGAGGTCGCCATCGAAGACGCTGGCGGGGTTGCCCACCTCGTAGCCGGTGCGCAGGTCCTTCACGAGCTGCTGGCCGTAGAGGAAGTACGAGCGCATCTGGTCGCCCCAGCTCGCCGTGATCGTGCCGGCCAGCTCCTTCTTCTTCGCGGCCTCCTCCTCCTTCTGCAGCAGCAGCAGGCGGGTCTGCAGCACGCGCATGGCGGCGGCGCGGTTCTGGATCTGCGACTTCTCGTTCTGCATCGACACGACGATCCCGGTGGGAAGGTGCGTGATGCGCACGGCGGAGTCGGTCGTGTTGACCGACTGGCCGCCGGGTCCGGACGAGCGGAACACGTCGACGCGGATGTCGCCCTCGGGGATGTCGACCTCCTTGGCCTCCTCCATGACGGGGATGACCTCGACGGCGGCGAACGACGTCTGGCGCTTGTCGGCGGATCCGAACGGGCTGATACGGGCGAGACGGTGGGTGCCGGCCTCGACGGAGAGCGTGCCGTAGGCGTAGGGGGCGTCGACCTCGAAGGTGGTCGACTTGATGCCCGCGCCCTCCGCGTAGGAGGTGTCCATGACCTTCACGGGGTAGCCGCGGCGCTCGGCCCAGCGCAGGTACATGCGCATGAGCATCTCGGCGAAGTCGGTGGCGTCGTCGCCGCCGGCGCCGGAGCGGATGGTCACGACAGCCGCGCGGTCGTCGTACTCGCCGTCGAGCAGGGTCTGCACCTCGAGGTCGCCGATGGCCTTCTCGAGCGCGGCGAGCTCGGCGCGCGCCTCCTGGGCGGCGTCGTCGTCCTCCATCTCGTTGGCGAGCTCGACCATCACCTCGAGGTCGTCGAGGCGGCTCTCGAACTTCGAGACCTTCGACAGCTGCGCCTTGGCGTGACTGAGGGCGCTCGTCACCTTCTGCGCGTTGGCCTGGTCGTTCCAGAGTTCCGGATCGGCGGCCTCCTGCTCGAGGCGATCCACGTCCGCGCGCAGCGCGTCGACGTCGACCACCTCTCGGATGTTCGCGAACGTGGTGCGCAGCGCCTGGATGTCGGCGGAGAGATCGAGCTCAATCATGTCCTCACCAGCCTATCGCGCGGCCGCTGTGAGCCCGGCGGCGCGCGTGCGGCCGCGCGCCGGGGCGGGAGTAACGTGGAGCGGGTGACCTCCTCCGCCTTCGACGACGGCGAGAGCGTCCGGCGCACCCTGCTGCGGTTCGCGCCGATGATCTACGGCCCCACCGCCCTGTACTCGGTCGGCCAGGGCGCCATCGTGCCGCTGCTCCCCGTCATCGCCGCGGAGGCCGGCGCGTCCCTCGCGCTGGCGGCGCTCGTCCCCGCGGCGCTCGTGGTGGGTCAGCTGTGCGGCAACATCCCGGCCGGCTGGCTCGTGGATCGGATCGGCGAGCGGCTCACGATGACGGCGGCGGCGATCGGCTCGATCGGCGGGGCGGCCGTCATGCTCTTCGCCGACTCGGTGCCGCTGCTGGCACTCGCGGCGCTGGTCGTCGGCTTCTTCGCCGCCGCGTTCGCCGTGGCCCGGCACACGTTCATGACCACCCGCGTGCCGTACGCGTACCGCGCGCGCTCGCTGTCGCTGCTCGGCGGATCCTTCCGACTCGGCGCGTTCACGGGGCCGTTCGTGGCCGCGGCGCTGCTGGCGGTGTTCGGATCGGAGCGCGCCAGCATCTGGTTCTTCGGCGTCGTGCTCGTCGGCGTGGCCCTGCTCGTGGGCCTCGGGCCCGATCCCGAGGCGCGTCTGACGCGGCCCGCTCCCCCGCGGGCCGACGCCGGCATGGCGGAGGACACGGGCGAGCCCGTGACGGGATCGATCCCCACGTCAGAGCGCGCGGGCGTGTTCCGCACCATGTGGCAGAACCGGGCGGTGCTCTCGCGGCTCGGCGCGGCGGCGGCGTCGCTCGCGGCCGTGCGCGGCGCGCGCCAGACGGTGCTGCCGCTGTGGGGCGTCTCGCTCGGGCTCGACTCGTCGACGATCGCGCTCGTCGTGGGCGTGGCCGGCGCCCTGGACTTCGCGCTGTTCTACGTGAGCGGCCAGGTGATGGACCGCCTCGGCCGCATCTGGGCGGCCGTGCCGTCGACGCTGCTCATGGGCGGCGCGCTCGTGGCGCTCGCCTTCACGCACGACGCGTCGCACGCCACGCTGTGGTTCGGCGTGTTCGCCATCGTGATCGGCGTGGGCAACGGGCTCTCGAGCGGCATCCTGCTCACCGTCGGCGCCGACGTGGCACCCAAGGAGGAGCCGGCGTCGTTCCTCGGCTCGTGGCGCACGCTCACCGACGCGGGCGGCGCCGCCACTCCCCTGGTGTTCTCGGGCCTCACGGCGGCGTTCTCGCTCTCGGTCGCGACGGGAGCGGTCGGGCTCATCGGCCTGCTCGGCGCGCTCGCGTTCCTGCGCTGGCTGCCGCGGTACGCCCCGGATCGCTGATCCGCGCCATCGGCCTCAGTTGAGCGCCGATCAGTTCAGCGCCGTGCGGCTCGTCGCCGTCGCCTCGAGCGGCACCCCGCCGGGGACGAACGGGGAGGTCAGCGGCGGATGCCACGTGTCGGCGACGGTGACGCGCGCCGAGAGGCCGTCGGGCGTGCCGGCCGAGACGAGCGTCGCTCCCCCGCCGGTCAGCTCGATGACGGCCGCGGCCTGCTCGCGCACGTCCTCACCCGTCAGCACCGCCTCCGGCTCGCCCTCGGCCGCGACGATCGCGAAGCCGTCGGCGCCCGCGAGCGCCGCCGCATCGGCGAGGGCGTCGAGGCGCTTCTGCGCCAGGTACAGCGCGGTCGCGTCGACGCACACGACGATCACGGCGAGCCCGAGCAGGGCGTAGCCGAGCGTGAGCAGGAGGGTGCTGCCCTCCTCGTCCCTCGCGAGGCGGCGGCCGCGGAGGAGTGGGGTCAGAGCGCGGATCATCCGGCGCTCCAGAACCGCGAGACCTTCTGCCCGGAGGTGGCCTCGACCGGCACCGTCGCGATGCGATCGAGACCGAGGATCGGCGGGACGAGCGGCAGCGACACCTCGGATCGGACGGTGACGAGCACCGTGGATCCGGCCGCCGGGCAGCCGTCGCCGGCGGGCACGCACTCGATCCGCACGTCCGTGCGTCCGCGGTCCATGCCGTACTCCGCCGAGATCGCCGCGAGCGTGGCGTCCGCGGCGCCCGCCGCGGCACCGTCCCCCTCGGACTGCGCGATGGCCCTGGCCGTGAAGCGCGCCGCGGCCTCCGCGCCGAGCGCGTGGTTCTGCACCGCGCCCGCCGCCACGACGAGGTAGACCAGCGGCACGAGCATGAGCAGGCCGACCGTGATGAACTCGAGCGCCGCCGATCCGCGCTCGTCGCCCGCCAGCCCGCCGCCAGCGCCAGAACTGGCGTCCGCCTCAGTCCAGCGACTCGAGCGGCGCATGCGCGCTCACCTCCAGGGCGCGCGGCAGGCCGAGCAGACCCGCCAGCGGCAGCGTGGCGCGCACCGTGACGACGGCCGATTCCGTGCCTCCGACCACCGCGGTCGTCACTCTCGCCTCGTGGCCGTACGCGTCCCCCACGGCCCGGGCGATCAGCTCGCCGGCGCGGGCGGCGCCCTCGGCCTCAGGCACGTCGGCGAGTGCCGCGTGGTAGGCGCCCTCCACGGCGGCGTCATGCACGACGTTGCGCACGTAGATGGCGAAGCCCAGCTGCAGCACGCCGAGGGTGAGCATCGTGAGCAGCGCGCCGACGAGCACGAACTCGACGACGGCGGACCCCCGCTCGTCGCCGGTCAGCTCGCGCGCGCCGTTCACAGCCCGGAGACGCGCGAGATCGCCTGCTCGAACAGCCCCGACAGGGCCGGACCCGCGAGGGCCCAGATCGCGACGACCAATCCGGCGGTCATCAGCGTGACGAGCACCCAGCCGGGCACGTCCCCCGTCTCGTCCTCGGCGAGCGATCGCCCCGGCGGCGCGATGATGTCGCTCGCCCCGGTCCGGATCCGCTCCTTCCAGACCTTCCAATCCATCCGGTCCTCCCACATGACGTCTCTCCTCTCCCCGCGCGTGGCGGGTCTCACAGTCCGATCCGCAGCATGACGATCCCGGGGAAAACGGCGAAGATGACCGACAGAGGCAGAAGCCCGAACACGAGCGGCACGAGCATGCCGATCTCGCGCCGCCCCGCCTGCTCGATGAGCTGGCGCTTGGCCTCCTCGCGTGCGTCCACCGCCTGCGCCTCCAGCGTCTGCGCCAGCGGCGCCCCGCGGTCGATCGCGGCCACGAGGTGGTCGATCGCCCGGCTCACGGCGGGCACGTCCATGCGCCGCGCCGCCGCCGTGAGCGCGTCGGCCAGGCTCGATCCGGTTCCCGCCTCGACGACGACCCGGCGCAGCTCGGCCGTGAGCTCCCCGGCGCCGACCGACGAGACGCGCCGCACGCTGTCGAGGATCCCCTCACCGGCCGCCAGGCACAGGGCGAGGAACTCCAGCACCGTCGGCAGCTCCTCCGCGATGCGGGCGCCCCGCGCCCTGGCCCTGGCGGTGAGCAGCGCGTCGCAGCCCACGCCGCCCGCGACGCCCGCGAGGAGCGGCAGCAGGGCCGCGGCGGCCGAGAACCGCCCGGCCAGGGCGAGCGCGACCGCGAGCAACCCGCCGCCGGCCGCCCCGCCCAGCGCCCACGCGAGCTGCCGGCCTCGGAAGGCGGTGACGTCCGGTGAGAGGCCCGCACGCACGAGCCGCCGCGCGACGCTCTCGCCGCCGCCCAGCGCGCGGGCGACCGCGGTCCGCACTCGGTCCCACACCGCCGCCGCTCCCCCGGCGAGCGCGGCGCCGGGATCGACGGCACCGTCGTGCAGCGACGTGCCGCCGGGATCGGTCACGTCGCGGATGTACGGGGCGATGCGCCGCGCGAGCGGCACCGCGCCCCACCGCGGCACGAGCGCGAGCAGCGTCCACACCCCGGCGCCGAAGGCCCCGCCGAGGAGCAGGGCGAGGGCCGCGTCCGTCAGCACGGTCACGCGAACCACCTCCTCGGCTCGGGAAGGCGCCCGATCCGCAGCATGAGCCGGTACGCCACCGCCGACACGATCGCACCGGCGAGGATGAGCGCCACGCCCTCGGGGCTCGAGTACGCCGTGGCCCCCTCGGGCCGCATCGCCAGCAGCGCGACGATGACCCACGGCGCCACGACCCCGAGCACGGCCGCGCCCCGCGTCCACGACTGCCGCGACTCCACCTCGCCGCGCAGCGCCGCCTCGGCCCGCACCGAGGCAGACAGCGCGCGCAGCACCGGCACGAGCTCGGTGCCGCCCACCTGGCGCGCCATCCGCAGCGTCTCGACGATCCGGTCGGCCAGCGGATCCGCGAGCGCATGTTTGAGCCGGTCGGCGCTGGAGTCGAAGTGACCCGACGCCGCCATGTCGCGGCCGAACGCGGCGAACGCGCCGCGCAGCGGTGCCGGCGCGGAGTCGGCCAGCGCCGCGACGGCGTCCGGGAGCGACATGCCGGCGCGCACCGACGCGATGAGCAGGTCGCACACATCGGGCCACAGTCCGCGGCGCTCGCGCGCGAGCCGCAGGCGGCGGGAGCGCAGCCACGCCACGGGTGCGAACGCCCCCGCGGCGAGCGCGGCCACCGCCAGCGCGGGCACGCCCGTCACGAGCCAGGCCACGGCCCCGGCGAGAAGCCCCGCACACGCGCACCCGGCGACGAGCACGCGCGGCGGCACGTGGGCGAAGCCGCCGGCCTCCAGCAGGCGCGTCGCCATCCCCTCCGTCGGCACCCGCTCGGCGCGCTCGCCCGCGGGCCACAGCCACGGCGAGACGACGAGCAGGATGCCGGCGGCCAGCACGAGCCCGAGCAGCACGATCATCGCGCCACCGCCGTCTCCGCCGCGGGCCATGCCGGCTCGCGGACGCGCTCGGGCACGCGCCGCGCTCGGTAGACCGGCTCGGTGGCGATCGTCCCGTCCTGGACCTCTCCCGTCACCCGCGCGATCTCACCGATCCGCCGCGATCCGTCGGGCAGCCGCTCGCAGTGCACGACGAGGTCGACGCCGCCGGCGATGGCGGGCAGCAGGAAGTCGCGGTCGATGTTGCGCCCCGCGAGCAGCGGCAGCATCGCCAGCTTCGCGAGGGCATCGGCGGCCGAGTTCGCGTGGATCGTCGCGGCGCACGGCACGCCCGTGTTCAGCGCGAGCACGAGGTCGAGCGCCTCGGCGTCGCGCACCTCGCCGATCACGAGGCGGTCGGGGCGCATGCGCAGCGCCTCCTTCACGAGCCGCCGCAGCGTGATCTCGCCCGTGCCCTCCAGGCTCGGCTGCCGCCCCTGCAGCGCTACGAGGTCGGCGGCTTCCACGCCGAGCTCGAACGTCTCCTCCACCGTCACGATCCGCTGCCCGCGGGCGGCCTCACCCAGCAGGGCCGCGAGCAGCGTCGTCTTGCCCGTGTGCGTGGCGCCCGAGACGAGCACGCTGCGCCCCTCCCGCATGGCCTGCCGCAGCAGCGCGGCGCCGCGCCCGTCGATCGACCCGAGCGCCGCGAGGTCGTCGAGCGTGCGGTGCCCGCCCAGGAAGCGCCGGATGTTCACGGCCCAGTGCCGCCGCGTCACGTCGGGAATCACGACGTGCAGCCGCGACCCGTCGGGCAGCGACGCGTCGACGAGCGGCTGGCTCAGGTCCACGCGGCGCCCAGCCGCATGCAGCATCCGCTCGACGAGATCGCGCACCTGTCCATCCGTGAGGCGCAGCGGCACGCGCTCCGCGATCCCTGCCCTGGCGATGAAGATCCGGTCCGGGGCATTGATCCAGAGCTCCTCCACCCGCGGATCCCGCAGGTACGGATCCAGCGGCCCCCACCCGCTCATCGACGCCAGCACCGCGCGTGTCGCGGCCGCCTCATCGTCGACGGCCGGAAGGCCCCGCGCGATCGCGAGGTCGCTGTGCCGCCGCACCTCGGCGCGCACGGCCCGCTCGGCGGCGACGGCGTCGCGCGACGGATCGATCCCCTCCTCGCGCAGCCGCCGCCGCACGCGATCCATCAGCTCGACGTGCACGGCTTCCACGCCGGCATCCTCGCAAGGACCGGCCAGCGGCGTCGGAAGTTATCCACAACGGCGGGAAGGACCCCGGATCCTCGGGAGAAGCCCCGGAGAGATGTCGCCGCCGCTCAGTAGACTGGGCGGACGGCACGCGGGAGTGGTGAAACCGGTAGACACGCAGGATTTAGGTTCCTGTGCCTTCGGGCGTGTGGGTTCAAGTCCCACCTTCCGCACGGGCGGTCGGGGCAGTCGCCCCGCCGTCGAGATTCCTTCGGACAGGAACGCCTTGCACCCGACAGCACTCATCCCCTGGCTCGACCCCGAGACCATCATCGCCGCGGCGGGACCGTGGGCGCTGCTCGTCGTGTGCCTCATCGTGTTCGCCGAGACGGGCCTGCTGTTCGGGTTCATCCTGCCCGGCGACACCCTGCTCATCATCTCGGGCCTGCTCACGCACACGAATCAGGTGTTCGGCGCGAACATCTGGGTCGTGTCTCTGCTCATCGGCCTGGCCGCGTTCGTCGGCGGCGAGGTCGGGTACGTCATCGGACACAAGGGCGGTCCGGCGCTGTTCGAGCGGCGCGACTCCGGCCTGTTCAGCCGCAAGAACGTGGCGCGTACCAACGCATTCTTCCAGCGCTTCGGCGGGCTCACGATCATCGTGGCGCGCTTCGTGCCGATCGTGCGCACGTTCGCGCCCGTCGCCGCCGGCATCGGACACATGCCGTGGCGGCTGTACACGCTGTACAACTTCATCGGCGCCGTCATCTGGGGCGTGGGCCTCACGCTGCTCGGCTACGTGATCGCCTACATCCCGTGGGTGCGCGACTTCGTCACCGACTACATCGACCTCATCCTGCTCGCCGCCGTCGCCGGCACGGGCCTGTTCGTGCTGTGGCACTACCTCAAGGAGCGCCGCACCGCCAAGCGCGAGGCCGCGCTGGCCGAGACCGGGCCCGAGCCCGAGCTGCTCACCGGCTGATCAGCCGGCCTCGCGCTTCTGGCGCGACTTCTCCACGCTCGCGCGCAGCGCCTCCATGAGGTCGATGACCTCGCCGCCCTCCTCCTCGGCCGTCTCGCCGAACGTCGCCTCCGTGTCGATCGCGTCGCCCTTCTCGAGCTTGGCGTCGATGAGCGTGCGCAGCTCCTTCTGGTACTCGTCGACGAACTCGTCCGGATCGAAGTCGCCCGAGTAGCTCTCGACGAGGCTGGCCGACATGTCCAGCTCCTTCTTGCTCACCTTGGGCGCGTCCTCGAGCGAGGGGAACGACACGTCGCGCACCTCGTCGGCCCACAGCAGCGTCTGCACCATCAGCACGTCGCCGCGCACCCGCAGCGCCGCCAGCCGCGTCTTCTGCCGCAGCGAGAACCGCACGATCGCCGTGCGGTCGGTGCGCTGCAGCGTCTCGCGCAGCAGCACGTACGCCTTGGGCGACTTCGAGTCGGGCTCGAGGAAGTACGCCTTGTCGAAGGTGATCGGATCGACCTGCTCGGTCGGCACGAACTCGACCACGTCGATCTCGCGGCTGCGCTCCGAGGGCAGCGACTTGAGGTCCTCGTCCGTGAGTACCACCGTGCGGTCGCCGTCGTCGTACGCCCGGTCGATGTCGGCGTAGGCCACCACCTCGCCGCACACCTCGCACTTGCGCTGGTAGCGGATGCGCCCGCCGTCCTTGTTGTGCACCTGGTGCAGGGGCACGTCGTGATCCTCGGTCGCGGCATATACCTTGACCGGCACATTGACGAGCCCGAAGGTGAGCGCGCCCTTCCAGATGGATCGCATGACCCCAGTGAACACCCCGCGCCGCGGGCGCACCAGACCTTGACACCCGCCCGTACGCTGGTCGCATGGCGGCGAGCGACGGTGCGGCGCAGACGGTGCGCGTGGGCTCGCGCCGCGTGCGGCTGACCAACCTCGGCAAGATCATCTATCCCGAGACGGGCACGACCAAGGGCGACGTCATCGGCTACTACTCGCGCATCGCGCCGCTGCTGCTGCCGCACGTCGCCGGGCGCCCCGTCACCCGCAAGCGCTGGGTGGACGGCGTCGGCACGGCGGACGATCCGCTGCCGTCGTTCTTCGCGAAGGACCTCGAGGCGGGCGCGCCCGACTGGATGCCGCGCCAGGCGATCGCGCACTCCAGCGGCGCCAAGGAGTATCCCCTCGTCGAGGAGACCGCCGCGCTCGTCTACCTCGCGCAGGTCGCGAGCCTCGAGCTGCACGTGCCGCAGTGGCGGTTCGACGACCGCGGCGAGCGCCGGCACCCCGACCGGCTCGTGCTCGACCTCGACCCCGGCCCCGGCGTGGGGCTGGCCGAGTGCGCCGAGGTCGCCCGCCACGCGCGGGCGATCCTGTCGGGCATGGGGCTCGATCCCCTCCCCGTCACGAGCGGCAGCAAGGGCATCCACCTCTACGCCGCCCTGCCCGGCGAGCAGTCCAGCGACGCGATCTCGGCCGTGGCCCGCGAGCTCGCACGGGCGCTGGAGGCGGATCATCCGGATCTCGTCGTCAGCACCATGAGCAAGGCGGCCCGCCCCGGCAAGGTGTTCGTCGACTGGAGCCAGAACAACGGCAAGAAGACGACGATCGCGCCCTACTCGCTGCGCGGCCGGGAGCGGCCCTGGGTGGCCGCGCCGCGCACGTGGGAGGAGCTGGACGACCCCGACCTGCGTCACCTGCTGCTCGACGAGGTGCTCGAGCGCGCGGAGCGGATCGGCGATCCCCTCGCCGCGCTCGCGCCGCGCGACGGGGGGCCGCTCGCCTCGTACATCGCCAAGCGCCGCGCCGAGCACACGCCCGAGCCCGTGCCGGGCTCGCCGCACCCGGACGAGCCCGGTGGCGGCAACCGCTTCGTCATCCAGGAGCACCACGCCACCCGCCTTCACTGGGACGTGCGCCTGGAGCACGACGGCGTGCTCGTGAACTGGGCCGTGCCCAAGGGCATCCCGGCCACGACGTCGAAGAACAACCTCGCGGTGCAGACCGAGAACCACCCGATCGAGTACCTCGACTTCCACGGCGTGATCCCGAAGGGCCAGTACGGCGCGGGCATCATGACGATCTGGGATGCCGGCACCTACGAGACCCACAAGTGGCGCGACGACGAGATCATCGTCACGCTCACGGGTCGCGAGGGCGGCCCGCTCGGCGGCCCCGTGCGCGTCGCCCTCATCCGCACCGACGGCGAGGGCGAGAAGTCCACGTGGCTCATGCACCGCACCAAGACCGACGCGCAGGGCGCACCCCAGCCCGACGGCGTCGCGGCCGAGCCGTGGACCGATCCGCCGCTCGACGAGCCGGCCGATCCGCCGCCCGACGACCGCTTCACGCCCATGCTCGCCGTCTCGGGCACGACCGCCGCCGCGCGCGACCTGATCCGGCGCGGCGAGCCGTGGATCGAGTTCAAGTGGGACGGCGTGCGCGCGGTGGCGCACTGGTCGGGCGGCGTGCTGCGGCTGCGGGCGCGGTCGGGCACCGACATCACGCTGCGCTACCCCGAGCTGTCCAACCCGGGGGCGGCGCACATCGAGGCGGACGAGGCGGTGCTCGACGGCGAGATCGTGGCACTCGACGCCGCGGGGCGCCCGAGCTTCGCGCGCCTGCAGGAGCGCATGCACCTCACCCGTGCCATGGACATCCAGCGGATCGCGCCGCGCGTGCCCGTGCGGCTGTACCTCTTCGACGCGCTCGAGGTGGACGGCCGCGACCTCGCGGGCCGGCCCCTCGCCGAGCGTCGCGAGGCGCTCGAGCGCATCGCGGGCGACGCGGGCGCGGCGATCGACCTGCCGCCGGTGGCCGATGACCTCGACGCGGCGCTGGAGACCGCAAGGCGACTCGACCTGGAGGGCGTCGTCGTGAAGGACCCGTGCTCCCCCTACCGCCGCGGCGTGCGCAGCGAGGAGTGGCTCAAGCTCAAGCTCACCCGCACGCAGTCGGTCGTGATCGGCGGCATCAACCCCGGGCAGGGCAACCGGGAGGGGACGATCGGATCGCTGCTGCTGGGCATTCCCGACGGCGACCGGCTGCGCTATGTGGGCAAGGTCGGCACGGGCTTCGGCGACCGCGAGCTGCGCGGGCTGCAGGAGCTGCTGCGGCCGGCCGACGAGAGCCCCTTCGCCGAGGTGCCGGGTCCGCAGGCGCGCGCGGCGCGGTGGGTGGAGCCCGCGCACGTGGCCGAGGTGGAGTTCTCGGAGTGGACGCCCGGCGGCAGCCTGCGCCACCCCCGCTGGCGGGGGCTGCGGCCCGACCTCACGCCGGGGGACGTCGTCGTGGAGTGACGGGCCCTACAGGGCGGCGAGGAGGGGGCCGAGCTCGCGGAAGGCGCGGGCGCGGTGCGAGACGGCGTTCTTCTCGTCCGCCGTCCACTCGCCCACCGAGCGCTCCTCGCCGTCCTGTCCGTCCGGGATGAAGATCGGGTCGTAGCCGAAGCCGCCCTCGCCGCGCGGCGCCTCCGCGAGGCGACCGGGCCAGATCCCCTCGACCGTGTGCTCGATCCCGTTCGGCGTGACGAGCGCGATCGTGGAGTTGTAGTGAGCGGTGCGGTGCGGATCGCGGATGTCGGCGAGCTGGTCGAGCAGCAGCGCGAGGTTGGCGCGGTCGTCCTTCGCGTGGCCGGCCCAGTACGCGCTGAACACGCCGGGCGATCCGCCGAGCACGTGCACGCAGATGCCCGAGTCGTCGGCCAGCGCCGGCAGGCCGGTGTGCGCCGAGGCGGTGCGGGCCTTGATGAGGGCGTTCTCGGCGAACGACGTGCCGTCCTCCACGGGCTCGGGCCCGTCGTAGGCGACGACCTCGAGGTCGGGGCGGATCGTCGCGACGATCGACTGGAACTCCGCGACCTTGTGCGCGTTGTGCGTGGCGAGGACGACGCGGCTCACGGGCGCTCCTCCGCCAGCACCGCCTTCTGGATCGCGGTGAGGTCGGCGCAGCCCTTCGCGCCGAGCTCGAGCAGCGCGTCGAGCTCCGCCTTGTCGAAGGGCGCGCCCTCGGCCGTGCCCTGCACCTCGATGAACTTCCCCGTGCCCGTCATGACGATGTTCATGTCGGTCTCGGCGCGCGAGTCCTCGACGTACGGCAGGTCGAGCATCGGCCGGCCGCCGACGATCCCCACCGAGATGGCCGCGACCGAGTCGCGCAGCGGCGTGGCCTTCTTGCCGATGAAGCCCTTCTCGCGGCCCCACTCGATCGCGTCGACGAGGGCGACGTACGCGCCCGTGATCGAGGCCGTGCGCGTGCCGCCGTCGGCCTGCAGCACGTCGCAGTCGATCACGATCGTGTTCTCGCCCAGCGCCTTCGTGTCGACGACGGCGCGCAGGGCGCGGCCGATCAGGCGCGAGATCTCGTGCGTGCGGCCGCCGATGCGGCCCTTCACGCTCTCACGGTCGCTGCGGTCGTTCGTGGCGCGCGGCAGCATGGCGTACTCGGCCGTGACCCAGCCGCGGCCCTTGCCGGTGAGCCAGCGCGGCACGCCGTTCGTGAACGAGGCGGTCACGAGCACCTTCGTCTGCCCGAAGGAGATGAGCGCCGACCCCTCGGCCTGCGTGCTCCAGCCGCGCTCGATGGTCACGGGGCGGAGCTGGTCGAGGGCGCGGCCGTCCACGCGCGGTGAGTCGGTCATGTCTTCCTAACGGATCGGGGGCAGGTCGATGGCGCCGGTGCGCACGAGGCGCACGTCGCGCACCTCGCGGCCCAGCAGGCGGTTGGCGAGCGTCGTGAACGTCTCGGTGTCGGCGCCGGTCGCCTCGTACACGTGGTGCGGGCGGGCCTCGGGCCCCGCGAGCAGATCGCGGCCGACGAGCTCGCGGTAGACGTCCTTCGCCGTCTCGCTGTCGCTGGAGACGAGCGAGACCTCGGGGCCCATCACGTAGCTGATGGCGCCCTCGAGGAACGGGTAGTGGGTGCAGCCGAGCACGAGCGTGTCCACGCGCGCCTCGCGCAGCGGCCGGAGGTACTCCTCGGCCACGGCGAGCAGCTCGGGGCTGTCGGTGACGCCGGCCTCGACGAACTCGACGAAGCGCGGGCAGGCCGCGGTGAACACCTCCACGCCCGGCGCGATGCCGAGCATGTCCTGGTACGCGCCCGATCCGATCGTGCCCTCCGTGCCGATCACGCCGATCCGGCCGCTGCGGCTCGTCGCGATCGCGGTGCGCACGGCCGGTCCGATCACCTCGATCACGGGCACGTCGTAGCGCTCTCGGGCGTCGCGCAGCATCGCCGCCGACGCCGTGTTGCAGGCGATGACGAGCATCTTGACGCCCTGCTCGACGAGCGTGTCGAGCACCTCGAGCGAATAGCGGCGCACGTCGGCGATCGGCTTGGGCCCGTAGGGCGAGTGCAGCGTGTCGCCGATGTAGAGCAGCGACTCGCGCGGCAGCTGGTCGCCGATCGCCCTGGCGACCGTGAGACCGCCCACCCCGGAGTCGAAGATCCCGATCGGCGCGTCATCCATCGCATCCAGCGTACGCGAGGCCGGGCGCCCGCCCGCCGATAGAGTGACCCTATGAGCGCCTCCACGGCCCTGCTGACCGACCGCTACGAGCTCACGATGATCGATGCGGCCCTGCGCGACGGCACCGCCTCGCGCCGTTGCATGTTCGAGCTGTTCGCCCGGCGCCTCTCCGGCGGCCGCCGCTTCGGCGTCGTCGCCGGCACGGGCCGCCTGCTCGGCCTGCTGCGCGACTTCCGCTTCGGTGACGACGAGCTGCGCTACCTGCGGGACGAGAGGGTCGTCAGCGCCGAGACGCTCGCGTACCTCGAGAGCTACCGGTTCACGGGATCGATCACCGGCTACCGCGAGGGCGAGCTGTACTTCCCCGGATCGCCCATCCTCACGGTGGAGGGCACATTCGCCGACGCGGTGATCCTCGAGACCCTCGCGCTCAGCGTGCTCAACCACGACTCCGCCGTCGCCACCGCGGCCGCCCGCATGAGCATCGCGGCCGGCGAGCGCCCGCTCGCCGAGATGGGCGCCAGGCGCGCGGCTGAGGAGTCGGCCGTCGCCGCCGCGCGGGCGGCCTACATCGCCGGATTCCGCGCCACGAGCAACCTCGAGGCGGGCCGCCGCTGGGGCATCCCCACCATGGGCACCGCCGCGCACTCGTGGACGCTGCTGCACGACAGCGAGGAGGACGCCTTCCGCGCGCAGATCGCGGCGCTCGGATCGGGCACCGCCCTGCTCGTCGACACCTACGACATCGAGAAGGGCGTCGAGACGGCCGTCCGCATCGCCGGCACCGGGCTCGGCGGGGTGCGCATCGACTCCGGCGACCTGCCGATCGTCGCCGCCGAGGTCCGCGCGCAGCTCGACCGGCTCGGCGCCACCGAGACCCGCATCACGGTCACGAGCGACCTCGACGAGTACGCGATCGCGGCACTCGCGGCCTCCCCGGTCGACGCGTACGGCGTGGGGACGTCGGTGGTGACGGGATCCGGATACCCGACGGCGGGCATGGTCTACAAGCTCGTGGCGCGCCAGGGCACCGACGGCGGCTGGGTCGCCGTGGCGAAGAAGGCGCAGGACAAGGGATCGCAGGGCGGACTGAAGACCGCTTTCCGGCGCCTGGAACGCGGCGTCGCGTTCGAGGAGCGCGTGGAGATCGCCGACGGCTTCGAGCAGGCGCCCACGCCCGCCGACTACCCCGACGCGCGCCCGCTGCAGGTGCCGCTCGTCGTCGACGGCGAGATCGACGCGGCGCACGAGGGCCCGGCCGGCGTCGAGGCCGCCCGCGCCCACCACCTGCGGGTGCGCGAGGAGATGCCGATCCGCGCGCTCGCGCTGAGCAAGTCGGACCCCGCCATCCCCACCGTCTTCGTCGACGCGGGCGCGTGATCCGGATGGCCCCGCCCGAGGGCGGAGCGGCTCGCGGTCAGCTGTTCAGCGACTCGTAGATCTCCTTGCACTGCGGGCAGACGGGGAACTTCTCCGGGTCGCGGCCCGGCGTCCACTTCTTGCCGCACAGCGCACGCACGGGCTTGCCGGTGATCGCCGACTCGAGGATCTTGTCCTTCTTGACGTAGTGCGAGAAGCGCTCGTGGTCGCCGGGCTCGACGTGCTCCTCCTCGAGGAGTCGCTCGAGCTCGCGGTCGAGGAGCCCGGTGCCACCCTGCCCGGGGCTGTCCAGAGGTGTGCTCATACCCCGATTCTAGTTGCCGGGCGTCAGGTCGTCGCGGCGAACTCCATGATCTGGTACGAGCGCCGGCTCCACAGCAGCGAGCCCGCGGCGACGCCGAGCACGAGCACGCCGACGCCCGTGCCCACGCCCGCCCACTGCGCGTCGGCGGCGAGCGCGATGTCGTCGGTCAGCGCGCGCCACGCGAGCCACAGCGTCGGCGCCGAGAGCACGAGCGCACCGAGCATCACGAGCGCCTGCGCGACGACGCCGCTCGAGCCGGTCCGCTGCGGCTGGCGGAACGGGCTGTCGCCCGGGCGCGGCACGGGGTAGGGCGCAAGCACCGACGAGACGCTCGACAGCCCCAGGCCCGTCAGGAAGAGGCTCGCGGCGACACCCGCGAGCGCCGGCAGCAGCGCCCACCGCCCGTAGAACGCCGTGGCGAGCGGGATGGCGACGGCCAGCAGCGCGATGCCGGCCATGAGCACGGGAACGAGGCGTCCGACGCGATCGGCGAGCCCGCTGACGCCCGCCGTGATGTGCATCCAGATGGCCGAGGAGTCGTAGGCGACGTCGTTGTGCGAGACCCACCCCAGGAACAGCGCCATGATCGGCACGGGGATGAGGGCCGCGTAGTTCGCCGGCACGCCCGCCACCAGCAGCGGCACGATCGGCAGCAGCCCGACGACGGGGATGATCCCGAGGTTGACGAGGTGGCGGCTGTCACCGAACCAGTACATGATGCTGCGCGCCGCGATCGCGCCGCCCGGCGTCGCCGGCATGACGGCGAACCAGCCGAGGCCGCCGCGCTCGCGGTCGTCGAGCGGCGGATCGACGGTGACGAGCATGCGGTGCACCGACCACACCCACACCGCGGCCGCGGCCGCGAGGGTCAGCAGCGCCACGCCCGCGGCCAGCCCCGCCGTCGGCACCTGCCCGAGCGCCACGGCCCCCGGCAGGCCGGAGGCGGCGCCCACCGGCGTGAGGGCCAGCACCTCGACCACGGCCTGCAGCTGGCTGGGCACGCGCCCGCGCCACTCCAGCGACGCGAAGAAGACGGCGACGGGCAGCACGACCACGATGATGCCGAGCACGAACAGGCTCGACAGCTCGCGCGTGCGGCGGCCGCGCAGCACGAGGGCGCCGAACGCCATGCTCAGCCGCGCGAGCACGATGCACGTCGCCGCGTGCACGAGCGCCGCGAGGATCGCGACGACGGCCGGCACCCCGAGGCGCGTCCAGGTGATCGCGGTGCAGACCTCGACGGCCAGGAGCGCGAGAGTCGGCAGGCTCACGAGCGACGCGAGCGCGAGGGGGCCCGTCAGCTGCCGCGCGTCGAGACCGAGCACGGCGAAGCGACGCGGATCGAGCGGGTCGTCCGCGGCGCTCATGACGGGCGCCAGCGCGAAGCCCACGAGCACACCCGTGCCGGCGAGGGTGAGCACGGCGTCCGCCACGGCGGGGCCGTCCTCGGCGAGGCTCAGGATGCCGGCGCACGCGAGCACGACGGCGGCGAGCAGCACGAGGACGCCCGCGATCCGCGAGGCGACGGCGCCCGGGGCGCGCAGGCCCCCGAGGAGCAGGGCGAGTCTCAGTCGGAGGACGCGTGCAGCCATTCGAGCCCCTCCATGCTCGCGCCACCGGCCGAGAGCTCCACGAAGCGCTGCTCCAGCGAGATCTCGCCCTTGACCTCGTCGACGGTTCCCTCCGCCAGCACGTTGCCCGACACCACCACGGCCACGCGGCTGCAGACGCTCTCGACGAGGTCCATGCCGTGGCTCGACAGCACCACCGTGCCGCCGTGCTCCACGTACGCCGAGAGGATCTCGAGGATGCTGGCCGACGAGACGGGGTCCACCGCCTCGAACGGCTCGTCGAGCACGAGCATGCGCGGCGAGTGGATCATGGCGCCCGCCAGCATCACCTTCTTCGTCATGCCCGCCGAGTAGTCGGCCACGACGCGGCCCAGCGCGTCGGCGAAGTCGAAGGCGCGCGCGAGGTCGGCGGTGCGCTTGGCGACGACCGACGGCTTGAGGCCCCGCAGCACGCCGAAGTAGTACAGCAGCTGGCGCCCGGTGAGCCGGTCGAACGTGCGCACACGGTCGGGCAGCACGCCGATCAGCGCCTTCGCCTGGCGCGGACGACGCACCATGTCGACGCCGAACACCTCGATGCTGCCCTCGTCCGGCTTGAGCAGCCCGGAGATCATCGACAGCGTGGTCGTCTTGCCCGCGCCGTTCGGCCCGACGATCCCGTAGAACGATCCGGCCGGCACGGTCATGTCGACGCCGTAGACGGCATCGGATCCGCCGTACGCCTTCACGAGCCCTCGCACGCGCAGCGCGTCGGCGGGCGACGTCGGCGCGTCGGCGGGGCCGCCCGTCTCGACGGGCGCCGACGTCGCGGCGGCGACGGCGGCCGGGATCGGCGGCAGCGGCGGCGTGGCCGGCTCGGGGGCGCGCTCCTCCGCCCGAGGCTCGGGCTCGACCGGCGTCGCCTCGGCGGGCGCGGCCTCGGCCGGCTCCGACTCGGCGGCCTCCGACTCGGATGTCGGCACGGGCTGCGCCTCTGGCGCCGGCTCGGCCGTGGGTTCGGGCCTCGGCTCAGCCGTGGGTTCGGGTTCGGGCGTCGTCGCCGTGGCGGGCTCGGCGTCGGCCGGCGCGGCCGGGGGCACATCGGCCGCCGGCGCGGCGCGCTTGAAGATCGCGGGCGCCTCGTCGATGCTCGCCACGACGGCTCGCACCTGCGGCCCCGCCGTGGGCACGGGCTGCGTGGCGATGTCCTTGTACTCCGCGTCGCGGGCAGCCGACTTCCTCGCCATCGGCTCGCTCTCCGCCGCGGCGGGCTTCGGCGCCTCGGCGGGCTTCGCGGCGCCGGCGGGCTTCGCCGTACGGGGCTTCGCCGCACCGGCGGGCTTCGCGGAGTCCGTGCCCTTGGCAGCTCCCGCGGTCTTCCGCGCGGCCGTGCTGCCGGCGCGCGCGGAGGTGCTCCCGCGCCCCGCGGCCTTCGTGCGGGAGGCGGCGGACCCCGCGGCCCTCGGGGCGCGCGGCTTCCGCGCCGCCGTGCCGGAGCCCGGTGCCGATGCGTCCTTCGCGCCCCCCGCGTCCTTCGCGGCGCCCGCGTCCTCCGTCGGCTCCGCCGTCGATGCGGCGCGACCCTTCGCCGGGGTGCGCGCCTTCGAGGCGGCCGTCGATCCCGTGCGGGCGGATGCGGTTCGGGAGGCGGACGTGGACGAGCGTGCGCCGGTCTTGCGGGCGGTGGTGCCGGTCTTCCGCGCGGCCGGCTTCTTCGCGGCGGCGTCCGCCGTCTCGGACGGCGACTCGCCCGCCTCGGTCGCGCCGGATGCGCGCGCGGACGACGACGCGCGCGCGGACGATGACGCGGCGGGCCGCTTCCGCGGCGCCGCAGGTCGCTTGCGGGCCGCGCTCGGCGCGGTCTCCTCGGCGGCCGGCGCCTCCTGGGGCGGTCCACCGTCCGGCGTCGCTGCTGATTCGTCGCGTGGGGAGGGCGTCACCCTCTCAACGTACCCAGCACCGCCTGAATGCGCGCGGCGGGCGCGCCCGCTGTGCGGAATGGGCGATCGCGCAACGATCCGGTCGCGGACGGCGCGCTATTGTGCCCCTTCCCAGTGATTCTCGCTACCATCTGGTTCATTCGTCACGGTGAACTCATCATGAATACGTCGTGAACGCCGAATGAGAGCATGAGGATATGAGCATTCAGACCGTCATCCTGGCCGCCGGCATGGGCACGCGCCTCGGCCGTGCGCTGCCCAAGTCGCTGACCGAGCTGAGCGACGGTCGTTCCATCATGCAGCAGCAGCACGAGAACATCCGCGCCGCCTTCGGCGACGACGCCCGCATCACCACCGTCGTCGGCTACCGCGCCGAGGACATCGTCGAGCGCTTCCCGCAGGCCAACTACGTCTACAACGAGCGCTACGACCAGACCAACACCTCGAAGAGCCTGCTGCGCGCGCTGCAGGCCACCGGCAAGAGCGGCGTGCTCTGGATGAACGGCGATGTCGTCTTCGATCCGCGCGTGCTCGGCCGCGCCGCCGCCCTCATCGAGGCCGACACGTCGTTCGTCGCGGTGAACACCGCGAAGGTGAGCGACGAGGAGGTCAAGTACACCGTCTCCGCCACGGGCCACATCGACGAGCTCTCGAAGACCGTCGTCGGCGGCATCGGCGAGGCCGTGGGCATCAACTACATCTCGCGCGCCGACAAGCGCTCGCTCATCCGCCACCTGCAGCGCGTCGACGACCAGGACTACTTCGAGCGCGGCATCGAGCTCGCCATCGCCGAGGAGGGCATCCGGGTGCTCCCCATGGACATCTCGGACTTCTACGCCGTCGAGGTCGACTTCGCCGAGGACCTGGCGCGAGCCAACCAGTTCGTCTGATCGACGACGTAGGATCTCCCCGTGCCCGACAAGGTCGCGAAGATCCACTCCCTGCCGGACGACGCTCCGTGGCAGGGTGAGACGCCCGCGGCCGATCTTCCGGCGCACGTCCGCGCGCTCGACCGGGTCATGTCCATCCACCGCCCGGTGGTGCTCGCGCACCTGCGATCCATCCGCCTGCGCCACCCCGACGCCACGCCCGAGCAGATCGTGCGCGTGCTGGAGCGCCGGTATCTCGCGGCCGTGACGACCGGGGGCGCCGCCGTCGGCGCCACGGCCGTCGTCCCCGGCGTGGGAACGGGCATCACGCTCGCGCTGTCGGGAGCCGAGACGGCCGGGTTCCTCGAGGCCACCACGCTGTTCGCGCAATCGCTCGCCGAGGTGCACGGCATCGCCGTGGAGGATCGCGACCGCGCCCGCGCGCTCGTGATGACGCTGATGATGGGCAAGGAGGGCGTCGACCTGCTGCGCCAGCTGGCGGCGCAGGCCTCGGGCAAGGGCATCGGGCGGGGCGCCTACTGGGGAGACCTCATCACGAAGTCGCTGCCCAAGACCGTCACGCGGCAGGTCGCCGACCGCCTGAAGACGGCGTTCCTGCGGCACTTCGCGCGCGTGGGCGCGGGCTCGTTCATCGGCAAGGCGCTGCCCTTCGGCGTCGGCGCGGCCGTGGGCGGCGCGGGCAACCACGTGCTGGGCCGCCGGGTCGTGGCGGCCTCGCGCCGCGCGTTCGGCCCCGCACCCGCCACCCTGCCCGACGCCCTCGAGCCGCGTGAGGGCGCCGAGCGGATCGAGCACCGCGTGGGCGGCGCGGTCGGCCGCATCGGATCGGCCGTGGCCGGCGCCGCGGGCACCGCCTCGCGCGGTGTCGCGGTGGCGGGGCGCGGGCTCGTCGCCCTCGGCCGCGGTGCCGGCGGCGTCGCGCGCCGCATCGTGCCGGGCGGCCGAGGCCCGCGCGACGAGGCGGGCGCGGCGGCGGCGGATGCCGCCGACGACGCAGGCCCCGCGGGCGGCGATCCCGGCGCTTCCTCCACAGCACGCTGAGCGGCGCGCCTCGTCCACAGCTCGGCCGCTGAGCCCCTCGTGGGCGTCCCGCGCGTCGGAGGACCTGCCTAGCGTCGCCCTCATGTTCCCGCTCCCCCGGCGCCGCCGGCCTCCCGGCCGAGGTGCGTACCCCGTGCCGTGGCACATCGACCGTGCCGATCCGGCGCACCCGATCGTGCGCCACCGCGGCCGCGATCCCGCCGATGCCGTCCGCGTCTTCCTGTGCGACGAGCACGGGCGCGCGCGCACCGAGCGCTGGGGCCGCGTGCGGCCCGGCGAGGCACTGCAGCTGTGCCTGTGCGATGTGGATCGCGCCAGCGCCGTCACCACCCTCGCGTGGTTCGACGCCGACGCCGAGTACCTGTGGCGCTTCACCGTGTGAACCGTCCGGCGCTCCCCTCGCGTCGGGCCGTCCCTGTGCGACAGGCCGGGGCGCCGACGCTCAGAGCTCCGAGACGAAGCTGCGGCGCCGCCGCGTCGCGCGCTGCGTGTGGCCGTACGGCAGACGCCCCTCCTGCAGCTCCTCCGCCGCGATCCCCTGCACGAGGAGGCCAGGATCGACCTCGAGCGCGACGGCGATCTGCACGAGCGTCATGAGCGTCGGGTTCGCCTGACCCCGTTCCACGCGCTGCAGATGGGTGAGGTCGAGATCCGCGCATTCGGCGAGCGCCTTCGCGCTGAGGCCGGCGCGGTGGCGCAGCTCCGCCACGCGCGCGCCCACCTTTTTCGCCGCGAGGGAGTGCGGTTCGCCCATGCCACCAGCATTCAGACCGCGACGCGCGGCACGGGCGCTCATATGCCCCAGATTATACGCCACCCCTTCGCTCCATCCCTGTATCCGCGGCGATGTCAAGCCCGATGACGCCGCCGGGGAGCGCCCGTAGCATTCGGGGCATGAGTATCGGAACCGGAGTAGTGCTGTTCATCCTCGGCGCCATCCTGGCGTTCGGGCTGGAGCTGGACGTGCCGTGGCTGAACGACGACTTCGTCGGCTACCTGCTGATGGGTGCCGGTGTCGTCGTGTTCGTCGTGGGTCTCGTCCTGCTGCTGCGCCGCCGCTCCTCGATCGAGCGGACCCGCACCGTCGGCGACACGGGTGGCGCCTCGCGCGTGACCGAGCGACGCACCGACGCCGACCCGCTGTGAGCGACGGTCCCCGTCGTCCGGGTGGAGCGCCCCCTCCCCGGATGGCGGGGTCCACCTCGCCACGTGCGGAAGGCGCGAGGCACCCGGATCGATTGGCGAACCCACCGGGAAGCTGATAGAGTCGATCCTCGGTTCGGAAAGCCGAAAGGCCCCGGATCCGGAACGCACCTCTAGCTCAATCGGCAGAGCAACTGACTCTTAATCAGTGGGTTCAGGGTTCAAGTCCCTGGGGGTGCACCACACGGAAATCCCCGATCAGACCCGAAAGGGTCGCCGGGGATTCGCGTTTCCACGGCGGGGTGACGCGATCCGCGCCCCCTCTCTCCGGCAGAGGGCTGCGCAGTGGAGCCGTCTCGCGGCGGAACGTTCCCGGACCGTGATATCGCGCCGGGTAGCCTTGAGCGGTGGACTCCCCCGATCCCGACTCCCCCGCCGCGTTCGATCCGAGCGACGACCTCGCGCTCGCCCTGCGCCTGGCGGACGCCGCCGATGCGCAGACGCTCGCGCGCTTCGACGCGGTCGACCTGGATGTGCGGCGCAAGGCGGATCGCACCCACGTGACCGAGGCCGATCTCGCCGCCGAGCGGGCGATCCGCGAGCTGCTGGCGGCCGAGCGGCCCGGCGACGGCATCTTCGGCGAGGAGTACGGCGAGGGCGACGCCGCCGCTCGCCGCTGGATCGTCGATCCCATCGACGGCACGGCCAACTACCTGCGCGGCGTCCCCGCCTGGGGCACCATGATCGCGCTCGAGGTCGACGGCGCCGTGCGCCTGGGCGTCGTGAGCATGCCCGCCATGGGGCGCCGCTGGTGGGCCGCCGAGGGAGCGGGCGCCTGGACGAGCGCGCCCGACGGCGCCCGCCGCATCGGCGTCTCGCGGGTCGACGCGCTCGAGGACGCCTCCATCAGCTTCCAGAGCCTCGCTCAGTGGCGCGACGCGGGCCGACTCGACGCGCTGCTCGCGCTGCAGTCGCGCGTCTGGCGCGATCGCGCCTACGGCGACGTCTGGTCGTACATGCTGCTGGCCGAGGGCCGGATCGAGTTCGTCGGCGAGTTCGACGTCAAGGAGTACGACATCGCCGCCGCCGCCGCGATCGTGCGCGAGGCGGGCGGCCGGTTCACCTCCTTCGAGGGCGACGAGACGATCGCCTCCGGGTCGGCGCTCGCCAGCAACGGCCTGCTGCACGACGCGATCCTGGGCGTGCTGCGGGGAGCGAGCACATGAGCCGCCGCCGAGCCGCGGCCGCACGCCGCGCCCTGCCCGTGCTCGTCGGCGTCGCGGCCGTCGCGATCGCGCTCGCGGGCTGCGCGCAGGACGCCCCGACCGCCCCCGCGCCGTCGACGCCGCCGCCGGCCACCGAGCAGCCGCAGGGCGCGGATCCGCAGGGCGACGAGCAGGGCGGGCAGCAGACGCCCGAGCCCGCTGCCGATCCGACGTGCGAGACGATCATCCCCGCCGAAGTCGTGGATCAGTTCGAGAGCGTGGGGTGGAGCGCCGAGCCGGAGGAGTTCCGGATCGGCGCGACCGTGGTGCCGGAGGGGATCCAGTGCGTGTGGGGCGACTACAGCGTCGCCACCGATCACGTGCAGATCTTCGGCTGGGCGCCCCTCGACGCCGAGACCGCGGCCACCCTGCAGGCCGAGCTGGAGACGCAGGGCTGGATCCGCGAGGAGCAGGACGGGGCCGTGTTCCTCACCGAGGACCCGGCCTACGCCATCGCCACGGACGACCAGGGCTACGGCATGACCTACGGCTTCGGCGACGGCTGGGTCACGCTCGCCGACACCAAGCAGAGCCTCGTGCTCGTCTCGTGGCCGCCCGCCTGAGGCGCACAACGACCGGCGCGACGGCCCGTGTCATGCCATCCTGAAGGCGATGCCTGACGCGATCGTGGTGGGGGCCGGCCCGAACGGGCTCGCGGCCGCGGTGACGCTCGCGCGCGCGGGCCTCGCGGTCGAGGTGCACGAGCGCGCCGACGCGGTGGGCGGCGCGGCCCGCACCCGCGAGGCCGACGGCTACCGGCACGACATGGGCGCCGCCGTGCACCCGATGGCGCTGGGCTCGCCGTTCTTCCGGGCGTTCGGGCTGGCCGAGCGCGTCGCGTTCGCGGTGCCGGACGTCTCGTACGCACACCCGCTGCCGGGTGGACGCACGGGAGCGGCCTTCCGCTCGCTCGATGCGACCGTCGACGCCCTCGGGAACGACGGCCGCGCGTGGCGTCGCACGCTCGGCCCGCTCGTGGACCGGATCGACGAGGTCTCGGAGGCCAGCGGCGGCGTGCTGCTGCCCCGCTTCGGCGCCCTGCGCGGTTTCGCCGCGCTCGGCGTGGCCGCCGCGCCCCACCTGCTCGGTCTGACGGGCACCCTCTTCCGCGGCGCGACCGCCCCTGCCCTGCTCGCCGGGGTCTTCGCGCACGGCGTCACGCCGATCCCCCGACTGGCGTCGGTCGGCGCCGGCCTCACACTCGCCGCGCACGCGCATGCGCGGGGGTGGCCGATCCCGCACGGCGGCTCGCAGGCGATCGCCGACGCGCTCGCCGCGGATCTGCTCGCGCACGGCGGCGTCATCCGCACGGGCTCGCCGGTCGACGACCTGCGCGACCTTCCGCCCGCCCGCGCGATCCTGCTCGACCTCGTGCCGCGCGACGTGCTGCGCGTCGCCGCGCCCCGGCTGCCCGCTCGCTATGGGCGCGCACTGCGCCGCTGGCGGCACGGCGCCGCCGCCTACAAGGTGGACTTCGCGCTGTCCGCCCCGATCCCGTGGCGCGACGACGCCGTGCGGCGGGCCGGCACCGTGCATCTGGGCGGGACGCTCCGCGAGATCGCGCGCGCCGAGGCCGCCGTGGCGGCCGGCCGCCTGCCCGAGCGGCCCTTCGTGCTGCTCTCCCAGCCCTCGCTGTTCGATGCAGGGCGCGCGCCCGCCGGCCACCACACGGCGTGGGCCTATGCCCACGTGCCGCATGGCTGGGACGGCGACGGGGCCGCCCTCATCGACCGCGCGATCGAGGAGCACGCGCCCGGCTTCCGCGACGTCGTCCTCGCGCGCACCGCCACCGGCCCCGGCGCCCTGGAGGCACTCGATCCGAACCTCGTCGGCGGCGACATCGGCGGCGGCGCCATGACGACGCTGCAGACGCTCGCGCGCCCCGTGGCCGGCTACGCCCCCTGGCGCACGCCCGTGCCGGGCCTGTACCTGTGCTCGTCGTCGACCGCCCCGGGCGGAGGGGTGCACGGCATGAGCGGCTGGAACGCCGCCCGCCTGGCCCTGCGCGACGTGTTCGACCTCCCCGCGCCCGATCTGGGCCCGCGACCGCAGGAAGGGTGAGACCGATGGAACTCGACGCTCCCCGCAAGCCCGGAGTGGCACGGATCGTGCTCGGCATCCTCGCGATCTGCCCCCTGTCCCCCGCGGTCGGCATCATGCCGTTCGTGATCTTCGTGTTCGGCGGTGGCGGCTGGGACGCGTTCGTGGCGCAGAACGGCGCCGCGCTGGTCGTCTTCCCGATCATCGGGGTGGCCGTGCTCGTCGCCGGCATCGTGATGATCGTGACCGGCGTGCGCAATCGCCGCGCCTGGGACCGTGCGCACCGGCCGGCCTGGCGGGCCTGAAACGACGAAGAGACCGCCCCGGAGGGCGGTCTCTTCGATGACACAGGTGCGATGCGGTCTGTGGAGCTGGGGGGAATCGAACCCCCGTCCAGCGCTGAGTCTCTGGGGCTTCTCCGGGCGCAGTCTGTGGAGGCGTTCTGCTCGGCTCCGACCTTCAGCACAGACACATAGGTCGACGAGCCCAGTCGAGGAAGAGTCCCGCGTGACGTCCCGACACCGTCACGCAGCAAGATCCCTAGATGACGCCAGAATCCGTGTCGGGATCACCCACGGTCTGACGGACTATCGGGCTCGCTTAGGCAGCGAGGGCGAAGTCAGTGCGCTTAGCGTTGGCACTTATTGTTTTTGCAGGGGGCGTTTACGAGATAACCCTGCATCCTCGGCCCGCTTCTCGCAGATTCACAAGCACTGTCGAAACCGATCAGCCCCGTGGATCCTTCTCGCGAAGGGAACCGCATATCGCACGCTGTGGAGTTGTCACCGCACCGAGGTGCGCTGCCGGCGCCTCTCGGCGCGTGTGCCCCGGCGAGCCGGGTCTCGGATACATCCGAGCATCACAGACTACAACGCATCGCGCCACCGCGCCATTCCGACGGATTCCGGATCGGGTCCCTGGACACCGGAGGGCGATCGCACGCCGGTGCGCGGGATCGCCGGGGCCCTGCGATACCCTCGGCCCAGCGGCACGCGACGAAGGGAGCCCGACGTGGGCGATGTCATCATCTCGGTGCGGGGCACGGCCCAGCGCCGGGTCACGCCGGAGCTCGCGGTGGTGAGCGTGCAGGTGCGCGCCGACGGGGCGGACCGCGCGACGGTCACCCGTCGGGTGGCGCAGTCCTCCGACGTCGTGCGCACTCGCCTGACCTCGCTGGAGGAGGGCGAGCGGCTCGTCCGCTGGTCGAGCGAGCGCGCGTACTTCTGGTCGAACCGACCGTGGAACAAGGACGGCAGGCAGCTTCCCCCCGTCCACCACGGCACGGTGGCGTTCCGCGCGACGTTCGACGACTTCGCCGAGCTCTCGGGCTGGATCGGCGAGCTCGCCGAGATGGACGAGATCCAGGTCGACGGGGTCAGCTGGCGGCTCGCCGACGACACGCGCTCGCGCGTCGAGCGGGAGACGGCGGCCGAGGCCGTGGGCGTCGCCCTCGAGCGGGCGAGGGCGTATGCCGACGCCCTCGGGTACGGCGAGGTGACCCCGGTCGAGATCGCCGACAACGACATGCTCTCGCGCGACGCGCCGCAGCCCTTCGCGAGCGCGATGATGGCGCGCGGCGCCGCGGCCGCTGCTCCCCCGCCGGTCGAGCTGGAGCCCGAGGACATCGTCGTCTCGGCCACCGTCGAGGGTCGATTCTCGGCGCGGTCATGAGCGGGATCGGCGGCGCCTCGCCGATCGCCGATCGGCTGGCGCGGATGATCCGCATCCCCACCGTCAGCGCGGATCACGCCGACCGCGGACGCTCCCGCTTCGAGGAGTTCGCGTCGCTGCTGGAGGAGCTCTACCCGCTCGCGCACACGCGCCTCGAGCGCGAGCGGATCGGCGAGCTCGGGCTGCTGTACCGGTGGCGCGGCGCGAGCGATCGCGATCCGCTCGTGCTCATGGCGCACGTCGACGTCGTTCCCGCCCGAGAGGGCGAGGGATGGAGCGTGCCGCCGTTCGAGGGCCGCGTCGCCGACGGACGGGTGTGGGGCCGCGGCGCGCTGGACGACAAGGGCCCGCTGCTCGTCGTCCTCGAGGCGGTCGAGCACCTGCTGGCGGCGGGCTTCTCCCCCGCCCGCGACGTCTATCTGTCGTTCGGCGGCGACGAGGAGGTCTTCGGCGGCGCGGCCGAGGAGATCGCGCGCACGCTGGCCGAGCGCGGCGTCGCCCCGTGGCTCGTGCTCGACGAGGGCGGCGCCGTCGTCGACGCGCCGCTGCCCTTCGTGCCGGGGCGAGCGGCCATGATCGGCCTCGGCGAGAAGGGCATCGTGACGCTGCGCCTGCGGGTGCGGGGCGACGGCGGGCACGCGTCGGCCCCGCGCGGCGACACCGCGATCTCGCGCCTGGCGCGCGCGGTCGAGCGCCTCGACGCGGCGACCTTCCCGCCCCGCGCGCCGGCGACCGTCGCGCGCATGCTCGGCGTGCTCGGCGCCCGCGCGACCGGTCCTGCCGGGCTCGGCGTGCGCCTGCTGGCCCGGTTCCCGCGCCTGGCCGGCCCGGTCCTCGCCCGCATGGGCGCCGAGCCGGCGGCGCTCGTGCGCACGACGATCGCCGCGACCAGGCAGTCCGGCGGCAGCGCCGACAACGTGCTGCCCGCCGAGGCGACCGCCACGTTCAACCTGCGCCTCGTTCCCGGCGACACGGTCGGCTCCGTCATCGGGCGCGTGCGCCGTCGGATCCGCGATCCCCGCGTGACGGTCGAGCTGGTGGACGGCAGCGACCCGTCGCCCGAGTCCCCCGCCGACGGTCCCGCCTTCGACGCGCTGCGCGCCGCCGCCGAAGCGGCGTTCCCCGACGCTCTCGTCGTGCCGTACCTCATGATGCAGGCCAGCGACGCCCGTCACTTCCACCGGCGCTGGCCGGCGGTGTACCGCTTCGCGCCGCTGGAGATGTCGGCGACCCAGCGGGCCTCGATCCACGGCCCCGACGAGCACGTCGAGATCGCCTCGCTCGAGCGCGGCCGCGACTTCCACGTCGCCCTCATCCGGGGGCTGTCGTGAGCGCCGCCCGCACGCGGCTGGGACCGCTCGTCGGCATCGTCGGCTTCCTCGCGTTCGTGGAGTTCACGAGCGGCATCATCCAGGGCTACTACACGCCCATGCTCACGGACATCGCGCGGCACCTGGGCGTGCACGACGCCGACGTGAACTGGCTCGAGGGCTCGCAGCTCATGCTCTCGGCGCTCGTGGTGCCCGCGTTCGCGAAGCTCGGCGACATGATCGGGCACAAGCGCATGCTGCTCATCTCGACGGCGCTGACCGCCGCCGCCTCGCTCGCGCTGCCGTTCACCGACGCGTTCGGCGTGTTCCTCGTCGCGTGGGCCCTGCAGGGCTTCTACGTGGTGTGGCTGCCGCTCGAGGTGGCGCTCATCTGGTCGCGGGCGCGAGCGGTCGTGGCGCGCACGGGCGAGGGATCCGCGTCCGTGCTCACGGCGCGGGCGGCCGGCATCCTCGTGACCGCGCTCGAGGGCGGCGCCATCGTCGGCGCGCTCGCGGGCGGCGCGCTCGTCGACGCGATCCCGCTGTGGATCGTGCTGCTCGTCCCCGCCGTCGCCGTCGTGGCGTGCTTCTTCGTCATCCTCTTCGGCGTCACGGAATCGCCGTACCCGGCCGGCGGGCGCTTCGACACCACCGGCCTCGTGCTCGTCTCGCTCGCCCTCCTCGCGATCACGGGCGGGCTGAGTCTGCTGCGGCTGGGCGGCGTGGGCGACGCCCTCGCCTGGGGCGTGCTGGCCGTCGGCGCCCTGCTGCTCGTGCCGTTCGCGCGGTGGGAGCTGCGCCAGGACGACCCGCTGATCGACGTGCGCATGTTCCGCGACCCCGCCCTGTGGCCGGTCTTCCTCACCGCCGGCCTGTTCGGGGTGAGCGTGCTCGGCGCCCAGGCGCCCCTGTCGACCTTCGCGCGGACCGATCCGGAGGTCTACGGCTACGGGCTCGGCACCGCCGGATTCACGACCTCGCTGCTGATCGGGTTCTACCTGATCGCCATGATCATGGGCGCGCTGACCTACCCGCTGGTCGCGCGCCTCATCACGCCGCGCACCGCCCTCGTGCTGGCGGCACTGTGCGTGGGCGTCGGCTTCCTGCTGTTCCTGCCCTCCCACGCCACGTACCTGCAGGTCACGGCCAACATGCTCCTGGTGGGCCTCGGCTCGGGCGCCCTCGTCGCGGCACTGCCCGCCGCGGCGGCGGCCGCCGCACCGCACACGCAGACCGGCGTCGCGACGGGACTGACCAATTCCGTCAAGACCGTCGGCGGCGCGGTGGCCTCGTGCGTCTTCGGCATCGCGCTGCTGAACGGAGCCACCGGCGCCGCCGGGGGCACGGCCGGTTCGTTCGCCGGCTATGTGACCGTGTGGCTCGTGTGCGGCGTGACCGCCCTCGCGGCGGCCGGCGCGCTGCTCCTCGTGCCCCGGCAGGCGTTCACCGACGCGCGGGCCGACGTCCCCGTCGCCTGAGCACCGACACCGGGTCGGAACGCCGAGGGCCCGGATCCGTGTGGATCCGGGCCCTCGTGCGAGGCTGCGTTGCGCGTCAGCGGGCGAAGTTGCCGCGGTAGTACTCGTACACCCAGCCGACGATCGAGACGGCCAGCAGCGCGACCGCGAACGGCAGCAGGAAGATGCCGACCGCGAGCGACAGCGCGCCGAGCGCCGCGGCGCCCGCGAGCATGATGGGCCACCACGACCACGGGCTGAACTCGCCCAGCTCGGTCTCGCCGTCGTCGATGTCGGCGTCGAGGCGGTCCTCCGGCAGCTCCACGCCCTTCTGGCCGCGGTGCACGAGCTGCACGTAGAAGGCGACGAGCGCCGACATGAACGCCGAGAACAGCAGCGCCGTGCCGCCCGTCCAGTCCACCGCCTGGTACCAGGGCAGGCCGCGCGGGTTGTCGAGCAGGTCCCAGATCGCGTAGACCGAGAACGCGAGGGCGAAGAAGGCTGTCAGCAGCCACCAGATGACGACGTTGGAGCGCATGGCCTTACTTCACCTCTCCGTCGGACAGATCCACCGTGGGCGCGTCGGGCGCGTCCTTCGCCGGGCCCACGCCCACCGGGACGGGCGCCTCGCCGTGGTTCAGGTCGAACGCGGGGCGCTCGCTGCGGATGCGCGGGATCGACGTGAAGTTGTGGCGCGGCGGCGGGCAGCTGGTGGCCCATTCGAGCGATCCGCCGTAGCCCCACGGGTCGTTGACCGTGACCTTCGGCGCCTTGCGGGCGGTGATCCACACGTTCAGGAAGAACGGGATGAGCGAGGCGCCCAGGATGACCGCACCGATGGTGGACAGCTGGTTCTGCCAGGTCCAGCCGTCGGCCTCCGAGTAGTCGGCGTAGCGGCGCACCATGCCGTCCACGCCCAGCCAGTGCTGGATGAGGAAGGTCATGTGGAAGCCGATGAACAGCATCCAGAAGTGCACGTAGCCGAGCCGCTCGTTCAGCATGCGACCCGTCCACTTCGGCCACCAGAAGTAGAACCCGGCGAACATCGCGAACACGACCGTGCCGAACACCACGTAGTGGAAGTGCGCCACCACGAAGTACGAGTCGGACAGCTGGAAGTCCAGCGGCGGCGACGACAGGATGACGCCGGTCAGACCGCCGAAGACGAACGACACGAGGAAGCCGAGCGCGAACACCATGGGCGTCTCGAACGTGATCGAGCCGCGCCACATCGTGCCGATCCAGTTGAAGATCTTCACGCCCGTCGGCACCGCGATGAGCATCGTCATGAGCGCGAAGAACGGCAGCAGCACCGCGCCCGTGACGTACATGTGGTGCGCCCAGACCGACACCGACAGCGCGGCGATCGCGATGGTCGCGTACACGAGCGTCTTGTAGCCGAAGATCGGTTTGCGGCTGAAGACCGGGAAGATCTCCGACACGATGCCGAAGAACGGCAGCGCGATGATGTACACCTCGGGGTGGCCGAAGAACCAGAACAGGTGCTGCCACAGCAGCACGCCGCCGTTGGCCGGGTCGTAGATGTGCGCGCCGAGGACGCGGTCGGCGGCGGCCGCGAGGATCGCGGCGGCGAGCACGGGGAACGCGATGAGGATGAGCAGGCTCGTGATGAGCGTGTTCCACGTGAAGATCGGCATGCGCCACATCGTCATGCCGGGCGCACGCATCGTGATGATCGTCGTGATGAAATTCACCGCGCCGAAGATGGTTCCGAAGCCCGAGATGCCGAGGCCCAGCATCCACATGTTGCCGCCGAACCCTGGTGTGAACGACGCATTGGCGAGCGGCTGATACGCGAACCAGCCGAACGACGCGGCGCCCTGCGGGGTGAGGAAGCCGGCCACGGCGATGAGCGAGCCGAACGCGAACAGCCAGAAGGCGAAGGCGTTCAGGCGCGGGAACGCCACGTCGGGCGCGCCGATCTGCAGCGGCAGGATGACGTTGGCGAAGCCCGCGAACAGCGGCGTCGCGAACATCAGCAGCATCACGGTGCCGTGCATCGTGAACAGCTGGTTGTACTGCTCCTTGGTCGGGATGATCTGCATGCCCGGCGCGAACAGCTCGGCGCGGATCAGCAGTGCCATGACGCCGCCGAGGCAGAAGAACAGCATCGACGCGATGAGGTACATGTACCCGATCGTCTTGTGGTCGGTGGAGGTGATCCACTTGACCACGATGTTGCCCTTCTGCTCGACGCGGGATCCGCTGAGCAGGGCGGCCTGTCGGGCCGGCAGGACGGGAGTCTGCTCCTGAAGGGTGCTCGTCGCCATGGTGCTCAGTGGCTCTCTTCCTCGTCGTCGCTCTGCGCGCCGGTGCCCGGCGCGTTGCCCAGGCGGTCGTACGCCTCGTTGATGTCGCCGGTCTGGCCCTTGGCCTCGAGCTCGTCGAGGTACGCCTCGTACTCGGCCTCGCTCACGACCTCGACGTTGAACAGCATCATCGAGTGGTACTCGCCGCACAGCTCGGCGCACTTGCCGGCGTACGTGCCCTCGCGGGTGGGAATGAAGGACCACGAGTTGTCGTGGCCGATGTACATGTCCTTCTTGTACAGGAAGTCGATGATCCAGAACGAGTGGATGACATCACGCGACTCGAGGTCGATCGTCACCTTCTTGTCGACCGGCAGCACGAGCGTCGGCAGCTGCTCCTGATCGATGTTGCCGTTCGCGTCGGGCTGCGCCTGGATGCCCATCGTCCACACGGCGTCGGAGTTGTCCTCCTCGTCGCCGTCGTACTGGAAGTCCCACGCCCACTGCTTGGCGATCGCGGTGATCTCCACGTCGACCTCGTCCTCGGCCCAGGGCGTCTCGACCTTGGTCTGCTCGCGCGCCGTGAAGGCGAACAGGCCGAGCACCAGGATGAGCGGCACCGTCGTGAAGAAGATCTCGATCGGCATGTTGTACCGCAGCTGCACCGGCAGGCCCGTCTGGCCCTTGCGTCGGCGGTAGACGATCATCGCCCAGAGCATGAGGCCCCAGGTGATGAGGCCCACGACGAGCGCGGCGATCCACGACCCGACCCAGAGCGAGGCGATTCCCTCGGTCTGGTTGGTGGTGGCAGGCCCGTCCTCCACGAAGCCGGGGAGGTAGCCGTGCAGCTCCGTGGGCGAGCACGCGGCGAGCGTGGCGACGGTGGCTGCGGCGACGGGGATCGCTGCCCAGCGGATGCGGCGTTTCGAGGGCACGAATTCACCTTTCGAACGTGGATGGGGCACCTGCCAGTCTAGGGCAAGCGCACACGGGATTCCGGCCACACTCCCAGCGGGGCGCCCTCGCGCGTGGCGTGCTGCGGGTACGCCGAACGGCCCCGCAGCGGTGGTGGCGGGGCCGTTCGCAGGGCGGATCAGTGGAAGCTGTCGCCGCAGGCGCAGGAGCCCGAGGCGTTGGGGTTGTCGATCGTGAACCCCTGCTCCGAGATCGTGTCCTTGAAGTCGATCTTCGCGCCGTCGAGGTACGGCACCGACATGTTGTCGACGATCACCTCGACGCCGTCGAAGTCGACGGTCTCGTCGCCCTCGAGGTAGCGCTCGTCGAAGTAGAGCTGGTAGATGAGGCCGGAGCAGCCGCCGGGCTGCACGGCGACGCGCAGGCGCAGGTCGTCGCGGCCCTCCTGCTCGAGCAGGCTCTTCACCTTGGCGGCGGCCGCCTCGGTGAGGCCCACGCCGTGGGCGGGGGCGGCGGTGTCGGCGGTCAGGGTCGTGTCGGTCATGACGCTCTCCTCCTATCGGGCCCCGCCGACGGACGGCACGGGGCGAGCTTGTTCGATTCTAACCGCGGCGGCGGCGGATGGCGCCGCGCGGCCGCCGTCTTGCTCGGCGGCTCAGGCCTCGCGGGCGTTCATGCGCCCGAGCAGCAGCGTCTCGCTGATCACGGCGTGTCGGAACGTGTCGAGGTGCAGCGACTCGTTCGGGCTGTGCGCGCGCGAGTGCGGGTCCTCCACGCCCGTCACGAGGATCTGCGCGCCCGGGTAGCGCTGCACGAGATCGGCGATGAACGGGATCGATCCGCCCACGCCGTAGTCCACGGGATCCTTGCCGTAGCCGTCGCGCATCGCGTCGCGCGCCGCCTGCACGGCCCATCCGCTCGTGTCGACGAGGAAGCCGTCGCCGCAGTCGACCTCGCCGAAGGTGAGCTGCGCGCCGAAGGCGTTGTGCGCCTCGAGGTGCGCCTTGATGGCCTCGTAGGCGGCCCGCGCGTCCTGTCCCGGCGCCACGCGGGCGCTCACGACCACGGTCACCTCGGGCGAGAGCGTGTTCGACGCGGCGGCGACGCTCGTGTGGTCGATGCCGGTGACCGTGATCGACGGCTTGTTCCAGATGCGCGACAGGATCGTGCCGTCGCCGATCGGGCGCACGCCCTCGAGCAGCCCCGTCTCCTCGCGCAACGTGTCCTCGCCGTACTCGGGTGTCTCGGCATCGCGCGCCGTGAGGCCCTCGACCGCCACCGCGCCGTTCTCGTCCCACAGGGAGGAGAGCATCTTGATGGTCGCGAGCATCGCGTCGGGCACCGCTCCCCCGAACATGCCCGAGTGCGAGGCGTGATCGAGCGTGCGCACCGTGAGGTGGAACTTCGCGTTGCCGCGCAGCGACACCGTGACGGCCGGCGTCTCGGAGTCCCAGTTGCCGGAGTCGGCGACGACGATGACGTCCGAGCGCATCGCCTCGGCGTTGTCCTCGAGGAACTGCGTGAACGAGCGCGAGCCGAACTCCTCCTCGCCCTCGATGTAGAGGACGATCCCGAGGTCGAGGTCGTCGCCGTAGGTCTCGCGCAGGGCGCGCAGCGAGGCGATGTGCGCCATCACCCCGGCCTTGTCGTCGGCGGCGCCGCGCCCGTAGAGGCGGCCGTCGCGCACGGTCGGCTCGAACGGCGGCGTCTCCCAGAGCGCGTCGTCTCCCGGGGGCTGCACGTCGTGGTGGGCGTAGAGCATGACGGTCGGGCGGCCGTTGCGGGCCGCGCGCGTGGCGAGCACACCGGGCTGGCCCACCTCGTCCGTGCCGGGGATGGCCGCGCGGTGGATGCGCACCTCGTCGAAGACGCCGGTCTCGCGCGCGAGCCGGGCGATCTCGTCGGCGCTGCGCACGAGCTGATCCTGATCGAAGGCGGGCCACGCGATGCCGGGGATGCGCACGAGGCGCCCGAGGTCGGCGAGCGCCGCGGGGATCCCTCCTTCCGCCGATTCGACGAGCTGCTGGTCCGGGGTGGGCGTGGAGGTCATGCGGGTATCCTAGATCGGCATGCCGTGCCCCTCCGCGCGCGGCCCCCGAACGATCCGAGGTGCTCCCCGTGGCCAACACCCCCGCGTCCGCCGGCGACGACGCGTCGATGACGACCGTCGGCAAGGGCCGTCCCACCCCGTCCCGCGCCGAGCGCGAGGCCGCCAACCGCCGCCCGCTCGTCGCCAACACGAAGGAGGCGCGCAAGCGCGCCCGCGCCGAGCTGCGCGAGCGCCAGGACCGCGCCCGCGTCGGCATGGCCAACGGCGAGGAGCGCTACCTGCAGCCCCGCGACAAGGGCCCGCAGCGCCGCTGGGTGCGCGACTACACCGACGCCGGCTGGCACCTCGGCGAGCTGCTCATGCCGGCCCTCATCATCGTGCTGATCGTCACGATGTTCCTGCCGATCCAGTTCCAGTACTACGGCATGATCGGCCTCTGGGTGTTCGTGCTCTTCACGGTCGGCGACATGGTGATCCTCTCGAACACCGTCAAGAAGAAGGCCGCCGAGAAGTTCGGCAAGGACCGGCGCGAGAAGGGCCTCGGCTGGTACGCCGCGATGCGCTCCGTGCAGATGCGCTGGATGCGCCTGCCGAAGCCGCAGGTGAAGCGCGGCGAGTACCCGGCCTGAGTCATCCGTGTCACGTGTCTCGCACGCTGCGGGCACGCCTGACGGCGCGCCCTGGCGGGCTCGGGAGGGCGCTCCGCGCCATCCGGCGTGACGGCGGGCGCACTCGCGCCCGCACGCTCCGGGGCCGCTTCGCGGCGCCGTCGCAGGGCTCGGTGCATGTCCGCAAGTCTGTGCTGAGTCCGGGCGGACGCACGCGCGGACTTGGCACAGACTTGCGGACTTAAGGGCGGGCGAGGGCGCGGTTGATCTCGCGGGCCCAGAGCGGGCCGCGGTAGAGGAACGCCGTGTAGCCCTGCGTGAGGGTCGCGCCCGCGGCCAGGCGCTCGCGCACGTCCTCGGCGGTCTCGATGCCGCCGACCGAGACGACGCAGAACGCCGGATCGGGTGCCGCGGCCCGGATGAGGCGCAGCACCTCGAGCGCGCGCGCCTTGAGGGGCGCGCCCGAGAGCCCGCCGGCACCGGCGGCCTCGACGACGCCCGCGTCGGTGAGCAGTCCCTCGCGCGCGATCGTCGTGTTCGTCGCGATGATGCCCGCCAGGCCCAGATCCACCGCGAGTCGGGTCACGGCCGTGACCTCGTCGTCCGGGAGGTCGGGCGCGATCTTGACGAGCAGCGGGGTCCGGCCCGCGGCCGCCTTGACGGCCTGGAGCAGGGGGCGCAGCGTCTCGACGGCCTGCAGCCCGCGCAGGCCCGGGGTGTTGGGCGAGGAGACGTTCACCGCGAGGTAGTCGGCGAGCGGCGCGAGCATCGTCGCGCTGGCGACGTAGTCCGCCGTCGCGTGCTCGACGTCGACGACGCGGCTCTTGCCGATGTTGGCCCCGACGACCGCTCGCCCGCGGCGCAGTCGCGCAAGGCGCCGGGCGGCGGCCCGGGCGCCCCGGTTGTTGAAGCCCATGCGGTTCACGACGGCGCGGTCGGGAACGAGGCGGAACAGACGCGGGCGGGGGTTGCCGTCCTGCGGGATCGCGGTGACCGTGCCGATCTCGACGTGGCCGAAGCCGAGGGCATCGAGGCCGCGCACGCCGACCGCGTTCTTGTCGAACCCGGCGGCGACGCCGAACGGCGACGGGAACCGCACGCCGAGCGCGTCGACGGCCAGGGACGGATCGGGCCGGGTGAAGGAGCGCACGATCGGCGCGAGCGGGCGGGAGCCGAGCACGCGGATCACGGCCATGGCCAGGTGGTGGGCCGTCTCGGGGTCGAGGCGCGACAGGAACGCGCGGAACAGCAGCGGGTACACGCGTCAGGCCCCCGCGCCCTGGTCGGCCCCGCCCGCGGTGTGCGCGCCGACTCCGGCGTGATCGGCGCGCAGGTCGGCGATGGCCGCCTCGAAGTCCTCGAGCGATTCGAACGCCTGGTAGACGCTCGCGTACCGCAGGTAGGCGACCTCGTCGAGCTCGCGGAGCGGGCCGAGCGTGGCCAGGCCGATCTCGTTCGCGTCGATCTGGCTCAGGCCCGTCTGCCGCACGGCCTCCTCCACCTTCTGGGCGAGCACGGCCAGATCGGCGTCCGTCACGGGACGCCCCTGGCACGCCTTGCGCACGCCCGCCATCACCTTGTCGCGGCTGAACGGCTCGACCGCGCCGGAGCGCTTGATGACGTTGAGCGACGCGGTCTCGATCGTCGAGAAGCGCTTGCCGCACTGCGGGCACTGGCGCCGACGGCGGATGGAGAGGCCGTCATCGCTCGTGCGGGAGTCGATGACGCGGGAGTCGGCGTGGCGGCAGAAGGGACAGTGCATAGCCGGGCCAGCTTACGCGGCGGAGCCTGCGACGTCGCCGGACGCGAAGCGCGCCACGACGGCGTCGCCGTGGCCGGGAAGCGCCTCGGACGCCGCGAGCGCGACGATGCGGTCGCTCACCTCGGCGAGGGCGTCGCGGTCGTACTCGATGACCTGCTGCGGACGCAGGAACGTCTGCGCGCCCAGGCCCGCCGCGTAGCGGGCCTGGCCGCCCGTCGGCAGCACGTGATTCGATCCCGCGAGGTAGTCGCCGAGGCTCACCGGCGCATAGGGGCCGAGGAACAGCGCGCCCGCGCTCGTGTAGCGCGACGCCGCCTCGGCGGCGTCGGCGAGGTGCAGCTCGAGGTGCTCCGGCGCGTACGCGTTGCTGAACGCCTCGGCCGCGGCCGCATCGTCGACGAGCACGATGGCCGACTGCTCCCCCGCCAGCGCGGCGGCGACCCGCTCGCGGTGCCGGGTGGCCGCGGCGACCTGCTCCACCGCCGCATCGACGGCGCGCGCGAGGTCCGCGGACGCGGTCACGAGCACCGCCGAGGCCTGCTCGTCGTGCTCGGCCTGGCTCACGAGGTCGTACGCGATCAGGCGCGCGTCGGCCGTGTCGTCGGCGACGATGAGGATCTCGGTGGCACCGGCCTCGGAGTCGACTCCCACGACGCCGGCGACGGCACGCTTGGCCGCCGCGACGAAGTTGTTGCCGGGACCGGTGACGGTGTCGACGGGCTCGAGGCCGAGCGTCGCGACGCCGTGCGCGAGCGCGCCGATCGCCCCGGCGCCGCCCATCGCGTAGACCTCGGTGACGCCGAGCAGGCCGGCCGCGGCGAGGATCGTCGGGTGCACGCGACCCTCGGCGTCGGCCTGCGGCGGCGAGGCGAGCGCGATGCTGCGCACGCCCGCGACCTGCGCGGGCACGACGTTCATGACCACGCTGGACGGGTACACGGCCTTGCCGCCCGGCACGTACACGCCGACGCGCCCGACGGGCTGCCAGCGCTGTGTGACGCGCGCGCCGGGCGCGAGCTCGGTGACGCGCGTGGGCGGGATCTGCGCGGCCGAGGCCTCGCGCACGCGGCGGATCGACTCCTCGAGCGCGGCGTGGACCTCGGGGTCGAGCCCGGCGACGGCGTCGGCGATGTGCTCGGCCGGCACCCGCACCGCGTGGCCCGTCACGCCGTCGAAGCGCTCGGCCTGCTCGCGCAGCGACTGCTCGCCCCGCGCGCGGACGTCCTCGACGATCTCGGCGGCCGCCTGCAGCGCCGCCGCCCGCGCCGCGGTGGCGCGCGGGACGGCGGCGAGCAGATCGGCCGTGTTCAGGCGACGGCCGCGCAGATCGATCGTGCGCATCAGGTGGTGCTCCTCGCGGGTCAGCCGCGCGTGACGCCGCTGGTGTCGAGCAGGTAGCCGACGCGTCCGTCGTCGTGGCGCACCACGAAGACGTCGCCGCGCTCCTCGAGTACGAGCGCCCATGCGGTCGGGCCGATGCGGAACAGCGGCGTGCCGTTCTCGTCCACGACGTCGCGCTCCACCGGCGCGAGCGCCCAGAACGGCTGGTTGTTCGTGACGGGCAGCGATGCGGGACTGCCCTGCGCGTGCCCATCGGCCGGCGCCTGCTCGCCCGCCTCCGGGGCCGGCGCGGGCTCCTCGGTGGCGGCCACGGAGGCCACGGCCTGCGCCGTCTCATCGGAAGCGCTCTCGCCGTTGCCTCGGATCACGGTCTCGGCGTCCAGCGGGTCCACCGGCTCGCTCGCGGGCTCGCCGCTCGTGCGGCGGTACGACGGCGCCTCGTCCTCGGCCGGCGCGAGCCCGAGGCTCGCCTCGATGTCGGATCCAGCGTGAGCGCGCGCGGAACGAGCGGCATCGGCGTCGGCCGGCGCCTCCGTCACCTCGTCGATCTCGGGCTGCGAGGCCGTCGGGGCGACGTACGGGTTGCCGCCGTGCGGCGCGCCCGGCGCGGGCTGACCCTGCTCGTGCGCCTGCGGCGGCGTGCCCTGCTGCGGCGGGTAGGGCTGCTGAGCATAGGGCTGGGGCGCGCCGGAGGGCTGCCCGTACTGCTGGCCCTGCTGGTCCTGGCCGGGCTGCCCATAGGGCTGCTGGCCGAACTGCGGGCCGTGGGGCTGCGGGGGCTGCTGCTCCTGGCCGGGCTGCCCGTAGGGCTGCTGACCATAGGGCTGCTGACCGAACTGCTGGTCCTGGCCCGGCTGGCCATAGGGCTGCGGGGCATACGGCTGACCCTGGGGCGGGTACTGGCCGTGGGGCTGCTGGCCATAGGGGTAGGCGCCGGGCTGCTGCTGCCCGTACGGGTAGCCGCCCTGCTGCTGCCCGGGGGCGCCGTAGCCGGGCCACGCGCCCTGCTGCCCCTGCTCCGGCTTGGGCGCGCGCGGCTTCTGCACGACGGGGCGCGCGGGACGCGCGGCGCGCGGGGCGGGCACCTCCTCGCGACCGTCGAAGTCGGCGCGGAACGGCGGCACGAGCGGGGCGAGCACGGTGAAGAACACGCCGACGAGCGCGACGAACGCCGAGACCCAGGCGGCCCAGCCGGCCGACAGCACGGCCTCGCCCGGCCCGAAGAACGACATCAGCTCTCCGAGCTGGGCGCCGAGCACGCTGATGAACAGCAGCGAGTGCCACGCGACGATCGCGTACGAGACGAACGCGACGGAGGCGAACTGGTCCACCGAGAGCGATCCGAGGCGGAGCTTCACGCCGGGCGCGAGGCGGCGCACGACCAGCAGCGCGGTCGCGGCGATCAGCGCCAGCAGCGCCGCGATCTGCACGAGCCCCTGGCCCCACATGGGCGCGTAGTCGCCGTCGATGACGCTGAAGAACGACAGGATCAGCAGGACGAGACCCGTCCCGATGACGATCCATTCGCGCAGCGTGAACTTCCACAGGCCGGGCACGCCGCCTGCGGCGACCTCACTGTTCTCGGACACGGGTCTCCCTCTGATCGTCGAGCGTTCCGTCTTCGATCCTAACCGCCACCGCCGACGCGTCGACGGGGAGGACTACCCGAGGCACTGCGGCCCGAGCAGCGACTTGAGGTCGCCGAACAGGTCGGCCGTGATCCGCACCGGCAGCGGCACCTCGAACACCTTGGCCGAGCTGCCGCGGTGCATCTTCAGCCGCACCTCCGTGTCGCCGGCGTGGCGCTGCAGCACCTCGGAGAGCTCGAGGACGAGCCGCTCCGTGGCGCGCTGCTCCGGCAGCAGCAGCGTCAGCGGCCCGGACGCCTCGAGTCCGCCGACGTCGGGGACGAAGGCCGACTGCGCGTGCAGGTTGAGGCCGTCGTCACGCCGCGACACGCGGCCGCGCACGACGAGGAGCGAGTCCTGCTGCAGGATCGGCTGGAACTCGGTGTAGGTCTTGCCCATGAACATCACGGTGACCTCGCCCTCGAAGTCCTCGACCGTGATCATGCCGTAGGGGTTGCCGCTCGACTTGGCCACGCGATGCTGCGCGCTCGTCACGAGACCCGCCACCGTCACCTGGTCGCCGTCCTGCAGATCCTCCGAGGCGATGAGGTCGTGGATCGTGATGCTGCGGTGCTTCGCGAGCGGCACCTCGAGCCCGGCGAGGGGGTGATCCGAGACGTAGAGGCCGAGCATCTCGCGCTCGAACGCCAGCTTGTCCTTCTTCGTGAACTCCGGGCGCTCCGGCACCTTCTGCGCCGTCTCGGGCTCGTCCCACAGGCTGTCGAAGTCGAAGCCGATCGCCCCCTGCGCCTCGTTCCGCTTGCGATCGACCGAGGCCTCGACCGCCTGCTCGTGGACCTCCAGCAGGGCGCGCCGCGTCGAGCCCATCGAGTCGAAGGCGCCCGCCTTGATGAGCGACTCGACCGTGCGCTTGTTGGCCACGTGCATCGGCACGCGGCTCAGGAAGTCGTGGAAGCTCGTGTACGGCCCGTCCTTGCGTGCCGCGACGATGCCGTCGACCACGTTCGATCCGACGTTGCGGATGGCGCCGAGGCCGAAGCGGATGTCGTCGCCGACGGCCGAGAAGAAGCCGATCGACTCCGACACATCCGGCTGCAGCACCCGGATGCCCATGCGGCGGCACTCGTTGAGGTACATCGCGAGCTTGTCGCGCGAGTCGCCGACGCTCGTGAGCACCGCGGCCATGTACTCGGCCGGATAGTGGGCCTTGAGGTACGCGGTCCAGTACGACACCACGCCGTATGCGGCGGAGTGCGCTTTGTTGAACGCGTAGTCCGAGAACGGCAGCAGGATGTCCCACAGCGCCTTGATGGCGCCCTCGGAGTAGCCGCGCTCCTTCATGCCGCCCGAGAAGCCCGCGTACTGCTTGTCGAGCTCCGACTTCTTCTTCTTGCCCATCGCGCGGCGCAGGATGTCGGCCTGTCCGAGGCTGAACCCCGCCACCTTCTGCGCGATGGCCATGACCTGCTCCTGATAGATGATCAGGCCGTAGGTCGTGTCGAGGATGTCGCGCAGCGGCTCCTCGAGCTCGGGATGGATCGGGGTGATCTCCTGGAGCCCGTTCTTGCGCAGCGCGTAGTTCGTGTGCGAGTTGGCACCCATGGGGCCCGGCCGATACAGGGCGATGACGGCCGAGATGTCCTCGAAGTTGTCCGGCTTCATGAGGCGCAGCAGCGAGCGCATCGGCCCGCCGTCGAGCTGGAACACGCCGAGGGTGTCGCCGCGCGACAGCAGCGCGTAGGCCTCGCGGTCGTCGAGCGAGAGGTGCTCGAGGTCGACCTCCTCGCCGCGGTTGGCCCGGATGTTGTCGAGCGCGTCGGAAAGGATCGTGAGGTTGCGCAGCCCCAGGAAGTCCATCTTGATGAGGCCGAGGGCCTCGCACGCGGGGTAGTCGAACTGCGTGACGATCTGGCCGTCCTGCTCCCGCTTCATGATCGGGATGATGTCGATGAGCGGCTCGCTCGACATGATCACGCCCGCCGCGTGCACGCCCCACTGCCGCTTCAGTCCCTCGAGGCCGACCGCGCGGTCGTAGACCGTCTTGGCCTCGGGGTCGCTCTCGATGAGCGCGCGGAACTCGCTGGCCTCCTTGTAGCGGGGGTGCTCGGGGTTGAACATGCCGTCGAGCGGCATGTCCTTGCCCATGACGGCGGGGGGCATCGCCTTCGTCAGCCGCTCCCCCATGCTGAACGGGAAGCCGAGCACGCGGCCGGCGTCCTTGAGCGCCTGCTTCGACTTGATGGTGCCGTACGTCACGATCTGCGCCACGCGCTCGTCGCCGTACTTGTCGGTGACGTAGTCGATCACCTCGCCGCGGCGGCGGTCGTCGAAGTCGACGTCGAAGTCGGGCATCGAGACGCGGTCCGGATTGAGGAAGCGCTCGAAGATGAGGCCGTGCTCGAGCGGGTCGAGGTCGGTGATCCGCATGGCGTACGCGACCATCGACCCGGCGCCCGAACCGCGGCCCGGGCCGACACGGATGCCGTTGTCCTTGGCCCAGTTGATGAAGTCGGCGACGACGAGGAAGTAGCCGGGGAAGCCCATCTGCAGGATGATCCCGGTCTCGTAGTCCGCCTGCTGCCGCACGCGGTCTGGCACGCCGTTCGGGTAGCGGTAGTGGAGGCCCTTCTCGACCTCCTTGATGAGCCAGCTCTCCTCGGTCTCCCCGTCGGGCACGGGGAACTTCGGCATGTAGTTGGCGCTCGTGTCGAACTCGACGTCGCACCGCTCGGCGATGAGCAGCGTGTTGTCGCACGCCTCCGGGTGATCGCGGAACAGCTGACGCATCTCGGCGGCCGTCTTGACGTAGTAGCCGTCGCCGTCGAACTTGAACCGGTTCGGGTCGTCGAGCGTCGATCCGGACTGGACGCACAGCAGCGCCGCGTGGGCGTCGGCCTCGTGCTGGTGCGTGTAGTGCGAGTCGTTGGTGGCCACGAGCGGGATGCCCAGGTCCTTCGCGAGGCGCAGCAGATCGGTCATCACGCGGCGCTCGATGTCGAGGCCGTGATCCATGATCTCGGCGAAGTAGTTCTCCTTGCCGAAGATGTCCTGGAACTCGGCGGCCGCCTGGCGCGCGGCGTCGTACTGGCCGAGACGCAACTTGGTCTGCACCTCGCCGGAGGGGCAGCCGGTCGTCGCGATCAGGCCCTTGCCGTAGGTCTGCAGCAGCTCGCGGTCCATGCGCGGCTTGAAGTAGTACCCCTCGATGCTCGACAGCGAGCTCAGCCGGAACAGGTTGTGCATGCCGGGGGTGTTCTCGGCCCACATCGTCATGTGGGTGTACGCGCCGCTGCCCGAGACGTCGTCGCTCTTCTGGTCGGGGCTTCCCCACGCCACGCGCGTCTTGTCGGTGCGGTGCGTGCCGGGGGTGACGTACGCCTCGAGGCCGATGATCGGCTTCACACCCGCGGACTGCGCGGCCCGGTAGAACTCGAACGCCGCGAACGTGTTGCCGTGGTCGGTGACGGCGATCGCCGGCATGCCGTAATCGGCCGCCGCCTGCGTCATCGCCCCGAGCTTCGCCGCCCCGTCCAGCATCGAGTACTCGCTGTGGACATGCAGGTGAACGAAGGAGTCGGAGGCCATGGATCGAGTCTAGGTTCGACCTCCGACACCGCGGCTCAGCGGCGCAGGTCGAGGCGCATGACGACGCGGGGGAACCCGCCCGAGACCGACGTCGTGTCGGCGGCCTTCGTGAGGCCCGCGCGCTCGAACATGTCGCGGAAGCCCACGAACGCCATCGTCTGGTCCACCCGCTCGCCGCGGTTGTCGACCGGGTAGCCCTCCAGCGCGGGGGCGCCGCGCTCGCGGGCGAAGGCGATGGCGCCCCGGAGCAGGCGGTCGAGGACGCCCTTGCGCCGGTGCCCGGGGCGCACGCGGAAGCACCACGCGGTCCAGACAGGCAGATCGTCGACGTGCGGGATCGTGCGGCTGCGGGCGAACTGGGTGTCGGCGCGCGGCGCGACACCGGCCCAGCCGACCGGCTCGTCGCCGTCGTAGGCGAGCACGCCCGGCGGCAGATCCGATTCGCACATGGCGCGCACGAACTCGGCCCTGGCCGGCCCGACCAGTTCGCGGTTGAGCTTCGCCGGAACCCGGTGACTCAGACACCAGCACACGTTCGCGTCGGGGCGCTTGGGCCCCACCAGCGCGCGCACGCCCTCGAAGTCGGTCGCCGGGCGCGTCGTGATGACCATGCCGCCATCATGCCCGCCGCCTGCGACATCCGGAACGGGCCGCCGACGCTCGCGCGCGGTGCTACTCGCCGCGGAGGATGTCGAGGGCGTCCTGGAGGTCGGCGGGGTACGGCGATGCGAACTCGACGCGGTCGCCCGTGGCGGGGTGGTCGAAGGCGAGGCGGTGGGCGTGCAGCCACTGGCGCGTCAGTCCCAGGCGCGCCGACATGGTCGGGTCGGCGCCGTAGAGCGGATCGCCGACGCACGGATGCCGGTGGGCGGCCATGTGCACGCGGATCTGGTGCGTGCGGCCCGTCTCCAGATGGATCTCGAGCAGCGAGGCGCCCGGGAAGGCCTCGATCGTCTCGTAGTGGGTCACGGAGTCCTTGCCGTCGGGCGTGACGGCGAACTTCCACGAGTGGCTGGGGTGTCGCCCGATCGGCGCGTCGATCGTGCCGACCAGCGGATCCGGATGCCCCTGCACCACGGCGTGGTAGACCTTGTCGACCGTGCGCTCCTTGAAGGCGCGCTTGAGCAGCGTGTACGCGCGTTCGGTCTTGGCGACCACCATGAGCCCGCTCGTGCCCACGTCGAGGCGATGCACGATCCCCTGCCGCTCGGCGGCGCCGCTCGTGGCGACCTGCACCCCAGCTGCGAGGAGCGCGCCGAGCACGGTCGGGCCCTCCCAGCCGAGCGACGGATGGGCGGCGACGCCCACCGGCTTGTCGACCACGACGATGTCGTCGTCCTGGTGGACGATCCCGAGCTCGGGCACCTCGACCGCGACGACGCGCGGCTCCTCCTTCGGCCGCCACTCGACGTCGAGCCACGAGCCCGCCGTGACGCGATCCGACTTCGCGACGACCGCGCCGTCGAGCTGCACGCCACCGGCCTCGACGACCTCCGCCGCGAAGGTCCGCGAGAAGCCGAGCATCTTGGCCAGGGCCGCGTCGACGCGCGTGCCGTCCAGCCCGTCGGGGACGGGAAGCCTGCGGGACTCCATCAGTCCCGGTCTCCCGCGGCGTCCGCCGGAACCCGATCGACCGCGTCGTCCCGATCCGTCGCGGCGCGATCGGCCGCGGCGGGGGCCGACGCGTCGCCCTCGACCGTCTCGACCGCCGGGCGCGCGGCGGCCTCGCCGGCGTCGTCGCCGCCGTCGTCGGCCGTGGGAGCGCCGCCGCCGTCCGCCGCCTTCTCGCCGCGCGTGCCGTCGAGCTCCAGCCCGATCACGAGCAGCAGCGCGACGGCCGCCATGCCGCCGACGATGAAGATGTCGGCGACGTTGTAGATCGCCGGGTGCGGCGCCCAGAACCACATCCAGGGCGTGAGGATGAAGTCGACCACGTGCCCGACGGCGAAGCCGGGATCGCGGAACAGTCGGTCGGCGAGGTTGCCGAGCACTCCCCCCAGCAGCAGCCCGAGCACGACGGCCCACAGCCGGGAGTGCACCCGCGTGGCGGCGACGTAGACGATCGCGGCCGCGACGACCGCCATCGCGATCGTGAAGATCCAGGTGACGCCCTCACCCAGCGAGAACGCGGCGCCGGGGTTGAAGACGAGGACGAACTGCAGGGCGTCGCCGACCACCGGCACCGTGGTGCCGGGCTCCAGCGACTGCAGGACGAGGTGCTTGGAGAACTGGTCGGCGGCCAGCACCGTCACCGCGAGGATCGCGATGAGGGCGCCGGCCGCCGCCGTGCGAAGGGGGGCTCGGCCGCTCAACGGGCCGGGCTCAGAGACCGATCGCCGAGACCGGCGTCGACGACGACGCGGTGCTCGAGCTCTCGAGGTCCTTCAGCTTCGTCTCGAAGAACGAACGCATCTCGGCGCGGTAGTCGCGCTCGAAACCGCGCAGCTCCGTGATGCGCGACTCGAGCGACTTGCGCTCGTTCTCGAGGCGCACGCGGATCTCCTGCTGCTTGCGCTCGGCGTCGGCGATGATCTCGCCGGCCTGCGAGCGTGCGTCCGCGACGAGCTTCTCGGCCTCGGCCTTGCCCTCGGCGACGTGCTCGTCGTGCAGGCGCTGCGCGCGCTCGATGATGCTCACGGCGCTCGTCGCGGCGTTCGCCTGCGGCGCCTCGGCGGGCCCGGCCGGCTGCGGCGTCTCGACGGGCTTCGGAGCCTCGGCCGCGGGGGCCGCGGGCGTCGCGCCCGACTCGAGCTCGGCGACGCGCGCCTTCAGGCGCTCGTTCTCCTCGAGCGCCTTGCGCCACTCGACGACGATCTCGTCCAGGAAGTCGTCGACCTCATCCGGGTCGAACCCCTCCTTGAACCGGACGTGCTGGAACTGCTTGGTGACGACGTCATCCGGGGTGAGTGCCATGGGGAGGGACCTCTTTCGATCAGAGACAGTCGGAGGGCCGCGGGGTCGAGCCCGCGGCTTCAGTCTCGAGCAAGCATAACCGGACCATGCCGGGAGCCGTACCCCAGACGCGAATCCGAGAACGGGTTCAGACGCCGGCGAGGACGCTCGTGACGGAGAGCAGGATGATGCACAGGAACATCGTGATCGCGAACGCGAAGTCGATCGCGACACCGCCCACCCGCAGGGGCGGGATGAACCGGCGCAGGAAGCGGATCGGGGGGTCCGTGACCGTGTACACCGCCTCCGCGATCACGAGCATGGCGCCCTTGGGGCGCCACTCGCGGTTGAACAGCGGGATGTAGTCCAGGATCAGCCGCCCGAACAGCACGAGCATGTACAGCAGGACGAGGAGGTTCAGCAGCGTGAAGACGAGCGCGATCACGAGATGAGCCTATCCCGGGCGCGACCGGATGCCCGGCGCGCCCGCCCGGAGGCGACGGCGCTCAGAGCGCGTCGTCGCCGGTGATGGCGCCGTCGCCCGAGACCGCGATGTTCTCGGGGCTGAGCAGGAACACCTTGCTGGTGACGCGCTCGATGCGGCCGTAGAGGCCGAGCGAGAGACCGCTCGCGAAGTCGATGAGGCGGCGCGCGTCGGCGTCGCTCATCTGCGAGAGGTTCATGATCACCGGGATGCCGTCGCGGAAGTGCTCGGCGATCGTCTGCGCGTCGCGGTACTGCTTGGGGTGGACCGTGACGATCTCGGTGACGGGCGCCGACGCGGGCTGGCGCACCACGGCGGGGCGGCGGATCGGCGTCACGGGGGCGGGCACCTCCTCGTCGCGGGCGTGGCGATCCTCGCGCGCGGCGCGCACGGGTGCCTGCGGCTCGGCGGCCTCGTCGTACTCCTCCTCGTCCGCCAGGCCGAGGTAGACCATCGTCTTCTTGAGCGGGTTCGCCATCGCGTCCTCCGTAAGGTGCTCGTTGTCTTCGAGGCTAAGCCCGGTCGGGCCGCGCCCCCGTGATTGCCGTGCCGATGCGCAGGTGTGTCGCGCCGGCGGCGATCGCCTCCGCGAAGTCCGCCGTCATCCCGGCCGAGAGCCACGTGGCCTCCGGCGCGAGCCGGCGCACCCGCTCGGCGTATCCCGCGAGCCGCGCGAACGCCGCGGCGGGGTGCTCGTCGAGCGGTGCCACCGCCATGACGCCGCGCAGACGCAGCGTGGACAGCCCCAGGATGTGCTCGGCGAGCGGTTCGACGCCCTCGGGCGCCACGCCGCCCCTGCCGGGATCGTCGGTGAGGTTGATCTGCAGCAGCACGTCGAGGGTGGGCATGCCCTCGCCCGCCGCCTCGAGCGCATCCGCCAGCCTCTCGCGGTCCACCGAGTGGACGACCGAGGCGGCACGGCGGATGGCCTTCGCCTTCTTCGTCTGCGCCTGGCCGATGAAGTGCCAGCGGAGATCCGCGAGGTCCGCGCACTCCTCGGTCTTGCCCGTCAGCTCCTGCTGCCGGTTCTCCCCCACGTCGCGCACGCCGAGCGCATGCAGCTCGCGCACGAGGGCGGCCGGATGGAACTTGGTGACGACGATGCGCGTCAGCTCGTCCGGATCCCTCCCGGCCGCCCTCGCGGCGTCGGCGATGCGCTCGTCGACGTCTGCGAGGCGGGCGGCGAGATCCGGCACGGTCACTTCAGGAAGTCGGGGATGTCGAGGTCCTCGTCGAACGCCGAGTCGAAGCCGCTCGCGTCGGGCACCACGGGCGCCGCCGCGACGGAGACGCTCTCGCGCTCGTCCTTCGGCGCCGCGCCCTCGGCGCGCTCGGCCGGATCGGCGGCAGCCGCCGCGGCCGGGACCGCGGGGGCGGCGGGGCGGGCCGCGAGCGACGGCACGTCGAGCCGCGTCTGCGGCTCGCCGCCGTCGAAGCCGGCCGCGATGACCGTGACGCGCACCTCGTCGCCGAGGGTGTCGTCGATGACGGTTCCGAAGATGATGTTGGCCTCGGGGTGGGCGGCCTCCTTGACGAGCTGCGCGGCGTCGTTGATCTCGAAGATGCCGAGGTTCGATCCGCCCTGGATCGACAGCAGCACGCCGTGCGCGCCCTCGATCGAGGCCTCGAGCAGCGGCGACTCGACCGCCAGCTCGGCTGCCTTGATGGCGCGATCGGCCCCGCGGGCGGAGCCGATGCCCATGAGCGCGGATCCGGCGCCCTGCATGACGCTCTTGACGTCGGCGAAGTCGAGGTTGATGAGACCGGGGGTCGTGATGAGGTCGGTGATGCCCTGCACACCGGCAAGGAGCACCTGGTCGGCCGTGGCGAAGGCCTCGACCATCGAGATGCCGCGGTCGCTGATCTCGAGGAGGCGGTCGTTCGGCACGACGATGAGCGTGTCGACCTCCTCCTTCAGCGCAGCCACGCCCGTCTCGGCCTGCTGCTGACGGCGGCGACCCTCGAAGGAGAACGGCTTGGTCACGACGCCGATGGTGAGCGCGCCGATGGACTTGGCGATGCGCGCGACCACGGGCGCGCCGCCCGTGCCGGTGCCGCCGCCCTCGCCCGCCGTGACGAAGACCATGTCGGCGCCCGCGAGGGCCTGCTCGATCTCCTCGGCGTGATCCTCGGCCGCGCGACGCCCCACCTCCGGGTCGGCGCCCGCGCCGAGGCCGCGCGTGAGCTCGCGGCCCACGTCGAGCTTGACGTCGGCGTCGCTCATGAGCAGCGCCTGCGCGTCGGTGTTGACGGCGATGAACTCGACCCCGCGCAGGCCCAGCTCGATCATGCGGTTGACGGCGTTGACGCCACCGCCGCCGACGCCGACGACCTTGATCACGGCGAGGTAGTTCTGGTTCTGGCTCATGCCGGCCTCCGATTGTGCGAACCCTGGCTCTCATCCCGAGCGGTCAACCTTCACGTTCAACCTGAACGTTAAAGAATTGCCCGGTATGTATTTCCCTTCTCCGAAGGTAAGCGGGCCAGCGGATCGCGTTCGGATTGGACCGGGGCGTGTCGCGCTTCCCACCCGGATTGCGTGCCGCGCGCCGACGCGGTTGCGGTGGTCGCTTCATCTCCGCGGCTCCGCCGCTCCGTTCAGCAACCGAGGGG
>NZ_JBMDJT010000019.1:0-44869 GCF_057809335.1 Microbacterium sp. FG3
GTGGGCACCGGGATTCTCGGCGCGCGGGTGGATTCTCGCGGATCGTTCCGGTCTGGGATCCTTGAGGGATGGATCACAACGCCTCCGATGAGGGCACCCGGCTGCAGAAGGTGCTCGCGAACGCCGGGGTCGCGTCGCGGCGCGTCTCCGAGCAGCTCATCGTCGAGGGCCGGGTGCGCGTGAACGGCGCGGTCGTCACCGAGCTGGGCACGCGGATCGACCCCGAGCGCGACCTCGTCGACGTCGACGGCACGGCCGTGCAGCTCGACGCGTCCAAGCGCTACGTCATGCTCAACAAGCCCACCGGCGTCATCAGCTCCATGCGCGACGACCGCGGGCGGCCCGACCTGCGCCGCTTCACGAAGGACTGGCCCGAGCGGCTGTTCAACGTGGGGCGCCTCGACGCCGACACGAGCGGGCTGCTCGTGCTCACGAACGACGGCCCGCTGGCGCAGGTGCTCGCGCACCCCTCGTTCGGCGTGACGAAGGTGTACATCGCGAAGGTGCGCGGCGGCGTCACGGCGCAGACGATCGCGCGGCTGACGCGCGGGGTCGAGCTGGAGGACGGACCGATCCAGGCCGACAAGGCGCGGCTGCTCGACGACTCGGCCGGCTCGAGCCTCGTGGAGCTGACGCTGCACTCGGGCCGCAACCGCATCGTGCGGCGCATGATGGCCGAGGTCGGCCACCCCGTGACCGAGCTCGTGCGGCGCCAGTTCGGGCCCCTGCACCTGGGAACCCTCCCAGTGGGCCGCGCGCGTGAGTTGACTAGGGTGGAACTCGGCGCGCTGCTGACGCTCTCGCGGACGGCGCCGGACGCTCCGCCTGCCGGCGTCGAGCACGAGACCGACGCCGATCGGGAGGGGACGCAGTGAGCGATACGCGTGTGCGTGCCGACGGCACGGTGCCCGGCCGCCTCGCCCGCGTCTCGGGCACGGTCCGCGTCGTCGGTGCCGGCCTGCTCGGCGCCAGTATCGGCCACGCGCTCATGCGCGCGGGCGTCGACGTGGCGCTGGCCGACACCTCGCCCTCGCAGCTGCGCCTCGCCGTCGACTACGGCGCCGGCCGGGCCGCGGCCGCCGGCGACCGGCCCTCGCTCGTCGTCGTGTGCGTGCCGCCCGACGTCGTGGCCGACGTGATCGAGGCCGAGCTGCGCGCGCACCCGGACGCGGTCGTCACCGACGTCGCCTCCGTCAAGCTGCAGCCGCTGCGCGAGCTGCGCGCCCGGGGCGTCGACCTGGCGCGCTACATCGGCTCGCACCCCATGGCCGGACGCGAGCGGGGCGGCGCCATCTCGGCGCGCTCCGACATCTTCACCGGCCGCCCGTGGGTGATCTGCCGCGACGGCGAGACGGCCCCGGCCCACCTGGCGCTCGTGGAGTCGCTCGCGCTCGACCTCGGCGCCGTGCCGATCGAGATGAGCCCCGAGGAGCACGACCGCTCGGTCGCGCTCGTGTCGCACGTGCCGCAGGTGGTCGCGTCGCTGCTCGCCTCGCGCTTCGTGGGCGCGCCGGACGAGGCGCTCGAGCTCGCGGGCCAGGGCGTGCGTGACACCACGCGGATCGCCCACTCGGCCCCCGAGCTGTGGGTGCAGATCCTCGACGCGAACGCGGCGCCCGTCGTCGAGATCCTCGACGCGCTCGCCGCCGACCTGACCGCACTGTCGGCCGCGCTGCGCGAGACCGACGCGCCCGGATCGCGCCGCGCGATCGCCGAGGCGATCCGCCGCGGCAACCTGGGCGTGGAGCGGCTGCCGGGCAAGCACGGCCAGCGCCGCACCTTCGCGACCTTCGTCGTCATGATCGACGACACCGCCGGCCAGCTCGGGCGCCTGTTCGGCGACCTGGGCGAGCTGGGCGTGAACGTGGAGGACTTCCGCCTCGAGCACTCGCCGGGCGCCCCGCTGGGCCTGGCCGAGATCGCCGTCGAGCGGTCGGCGCTGGAGGCGTGCGTGGAGGGCCTGGAGGCCCGCGGATGGCGGATCGCGAGCACCGATGACGACTGAGCAGACCCCCATCATCGCGATCGACGGGCCGGCCGGATCCGGCAAGTCGAGCGTCTCGAAGGAGATCGCGCGCCGCCGCGGCTACGGCTACCTCGACACGGGCGCCGGCTACCGCGCGCTGTCGTGGCACGTTCTGCGCCGCGGCGCCGACACCGCCGACACCGACGCCGTGCTCACCGCGCTGACCTCGTTCGACCTGCGCCTGGGCCTGGAGCCCGACGACCGCACCGTCACGGTGGGCGGCGTCGACGTGACCCGCGACATCCGCACCCCCGAGGTGACGGCCGCGATCTCGGGGTTCACGCGCGTGCCCGAGGTGCGCGCTTACCTGAACGCCATCTTCCGCCGACTGGCGGGGGAGTCGGGCCTCGAGGGCGTGGTCATCGAGGGCCGCGACATCACCTCCGTGGTGGCGCCCGACGCGCCCGTGCGGATCCTCATGACGGCCTCGCCCGAGGTGCGCGCGCAGCGGCGCGGGCTGGAGTGGGGAGCCGACGCCGCCGAGGTCAAGGAGGCGATCCTGCGCCGCGACGAGTCCGACAGCCACGTGCTGGAGCTCGCCGAGGCCGATCCGGGTGTCGACGTCGTCGACACGAGCGAGCTCGATTTCGAGCAGTCCATCGACGCCGTGCTGACGGTGATCGACCGAGAGCTGGGAGGCCGACATGGCCGCTGAAGAAGAGTACGAGGGCGGTCCCGACCGCCTGGCCGAGCGCATGGCCGAACTGGACGAGGAGCTCGTCGAGGCGCGCGCCGCCGCGCTGCGGCAGAGCCTCGAGGACTACGACCTCGACGAGGAGGACGCCGCGCTGCTGGCGGGCCTGCAGTCGGGCGTGGACGGCATCGAGTACCTGCCCGCCCTGCCCGTGGTGGCCATCGTCGGCCGCCCCAACGTGGGCAAGTCGGCGCTCGTGAACCGCATCCTCGGCCGCCGCGAGGCCGTCGTCGAGGACACGCCGGGCGTCACGCGCGACCGCGTCACCTACAAGGCCGAGTGGATGGACCGGCGCTTCTCGCTCGTCGACACGGGCGGATGGGAGCCGGACGCGAAGGGCATCGACCGCTCGGTGGCCGCGCAGTCGGAGATCGCGATCGACCTGGCCGACGTCATCCTCTTCGTCGTCGACGCCATCACGGGCGCGACCTCGACCGACGAGCACGTCGTGCGCCTGCTGCGCAAGTCGGACAAGCCGGTGTTCCTCGTGGCCAACAAGATCGACGACGCGCGCCAGGAGCCCGAGGCCGCAGCGCTGTGGAGCCTCGGTCTGGGCGAGCCGCACCCCGTGTCGGCCATCCACGGCCGCGGCGTGGCCGACCTGCTCGACGAGATCATGAAGGTGCTGCCGACGGTGTCGGCCGTCGCCAAGCACGAGATCGGCGGCCCGCGCCGGGTGGCGATCCTCGGCCGGCCGAACGTGGGCAAGTCGTCGCTGCTGAACAAGGCCGCGGGCGAGGAGCGCGTGGTCGTGAACGACCTTGCCGGCACGACGCGCGATCCCGTGGACGAGGTGGTCGAGCTGGGCGGCAAGATGTGGCGCCTCGTCGACACCGCCGGCATCCGCCGCCGGGTGCACATGGCGCAGGGCGCCGACTTCTACGCGTCGCTGCGCACGTCGGCCGCCCTCGAGAAGGCCGAGGTCGCCGTGGTCGTGCTCGACGTGAGCGAGCCGATCAGCGAGCAGGACGTGCGGATCATCGACCTCGTGCTCGAGTCGGGCCGCGCGCTCGTGCTCGCGTTCAACAAGTGGGACGAGCTGCTGGCCGACGACGCGCGCGGCGGCGAGCGGCGCCGCATGCTCGAGCGCGAGATCGAGCAGGACCTCGCGCACGTGGCGTGGGCGCCCCGCGTGAACATCTCGGCCAAGACCGGCCGCCACCTCGACAAGCTCGTGCCCGCGCTCGAGACCGCGCTGGACTCGTGGGATCAGCGCATCCCGACGGGCAAGTTCAACGCGTTCATCACCGAGCTCGTGCAGGAGCACCCGCACCCGCTGCGGGGCGGCAAGCAGCCGCGCATCCTGTTCGGCACGCAGGCGGGCACGCGTCCGCCGACGTTCGTGCTCTTCACGACCGGCTTCCTCGACCCCGGCTACCGCCGCTTCGTGCAGCGCCGCCTGCGCGAGCTGTACGGCTTCGAGGGCACGCCGATCGTCATCAACATGCGTGTGCGCGAGAGGCGGCAGCGCAAGTGACGCGGGCCCCAATGGATCCGCTCGCCCCGCGCGACCCGGGCGACGCCTGGGTGTACGCGCCGACGGGCGAGCGATTCTGGGGGCGGTTCGGCGCGGCGGGGCTGCTCGCCGTGGATCCGGCCAAGGGGGTGCTGCTGCAGCACCGGGTGGGCTGGAGCCACCATGGCGGCACCTGGGCGCTCCCGGGCGGCGCGCTGCACGAGGGCGAGTCCGCGGTCGACGGCGCGCTGCGCGAGGCGTTCGAGGAGGCAGGTGTGCCGACCGACGCGGTCGCGGTGCGGTTCACCTCCGTGTTCGACGTGGGCGTCTGGGCGTACACGACGGTCGTGGCGGACGTCGTCGCGCCCTTCGACCCGGTGATCAGCGACCCCGAGAGCCTGGCGCTCGAGTGGGTGCCGATCGACGACGTGGCCGAGCGCCCGCTGCACCCGGGCTTCGCAGCGTCGTGGCCGGGGCTGCACGAGCGGCTCTGACCGCGGCGGTCAGTCGCGGCCGCGGAGCTGATCGATCGCGCGCCGTTCCCGCTTGGTCGGCCGACCGGCACCGCGATCGCGCGTGACGATCGGCGCCACGAACTCGCGCGGCGGCGGGGGAGGCGTGCGGTCCTCGTAGGCCTGGGCCGCGACCGGAGCCCCCACCCGCTTGAGCAGCAGCTCGCGCACGCCGAGGACGCGATCGAACCCCGCGATGCGCACGCGCACCTCGTCGCCGATCTTCACCGCATAGGAGGCCTTCACCGGGTCGCCGTTGACGCGGACGTGGCCGCCGCGGACGGCGGTCGTGGCGAGCGAGCGGGTCTTGTACACCCGCACCGCCCACAGCCACACGTCCAGCCGCACGGATTCGGTCATCCGGCCATCGTAGGTCAGCTCGCGTCGCCCGCGGTGACGGCCTCGGCCTCCTCGAGCTCGGCCGGCTCGGGATCGCGATCGATCACCGCGAGGGCGCGGCCCGAGACGGCGAGCACGATCAGTGCGACAAGCGACGCGGCGGCGGCGAAGATGTACGGCACGGTGGGGGAGAACGCGTGGCCGAGCCAGGCCGCCAGCGGCGGAGCGGCCGCGCCGCCCAGGAACCGGACCGCGGAGTACGCCGACGATGCCACCTGGCGGGGCAGGTCCGTGGCTTCCATGACGGCCTCCGTGAGGGTGGTGTTGCACACGCCCAGGATCAGACCGCCGACGATGATGCAGGTGACGAGCGCCGCGGGGGTGCCGACGAGAAGGCCGGCGACCACGAGATCGATCGCCAGAAGACCGAGCATCGCGACGAGCGTGCGACGGCGACCCCAGCGGCGGATGAGGATCGGCGCGACGATCACGCTCGTGATCGCGAGCGCGAGGCCCCACCCGAAGAACGTCCAGCCGATCTCCATGGCGCCGAACCCGAGCGGGAAGGGGGAGTAGGCGAGCAGGATGAAGAACGCGATGTTGTAGAACAGGGCGGCGATCGCGAGCAGGCCCAGCGAGGGGATCCGCAGGGCGCGGAACGGGGCGCCCATGGCGACGGGCGCCGGCCGCGTGCCGGACTCGCGCAGCAGCACGATGATCGCGATGAACGCGATGGCCATGAGCGTCGCGACGCCGAAGAACGGACCGCGCCAGCTCACCTCCCCGAGGAGCCCGCCCACCAGCGGGCCGACCGCGATGCCGAGGCCCAGCGCGGCCTCGTACAGGATGATGGCCGCGCCCGATCCGCCGGAGGCCGCGCCGACGATGGCCGCCAGCGCGGTGGAGGCGAACAGGGCGTTGCCGACGCCCCAGCCGGCGCGGAAGCCGATCACGGCGTCCACGGATCCGCTGATCGCGCAGAGGAAGGCGAAGACGACCACGAGGGCGAGGCCCAGCAGCAGCGTGCGCTTCGTGCCGATCCGGCTCGACACCCAGCTCGTGAAGAGCATCATGACGCCGGTGATGGCGAGATAGCTCGTGAAGAGCAGCTCCGTCTCGACGGGCGTCGCCTCGAGCTGCTCCGCGATCGCGGGCAGGATGGGGTCGACCAACCCGATGCCCATGAACGCGATGACGCTCGCGAAGGCGATCGCCCAGACCGGCAGCGGCTGCTTCCAGATCGGCGTCTCGGCGGGGGCATGGGCGGTCATTCGTTCACTCCGTTCCGGGCCTCGGGGGCCACGCGTTCGTTCAGCAGGGCCGCGGCGCGCCGGATCGCGGCCCAGTCCTCGTCGGCGAGCCCCTCGAAGCGGGGCAGCATGGCGTCGACGAGGTGGGCGCGCCACTGGGCGTACGCGGCGACGCCGCGGTCGGTGGCGCCGATGCGCACGGCGCGCGAGTCGTCGGGATCGCCGGTGCGCTCGACGAGGCCTAGGTCGGCCATCGTGCCGATCAGCCGCGTCATGCCGGGCTGCGTGACGCGGCTCAGGCGCGCGAGATCACCGATTCGCTGCGGCCCGTGATCGCGCAGGATCGCGAGCGTCCGCCACTGTGCGGCCGGCGTCTGGCTGTTGGTGTCGAGGGCGGCGACCCGCGTCAGGCGGTGCGCCGCGATGATCAGGGCTTCGACATCCTCCGCACGACTCATGAACTCGAATATATACCCATGATATATAAGAGGTCTGCGAGGCGGCACGCGGACTTTCCCCACCCCGGGTTCGCGGCACCCCGCGGGAGCGGGTAGACTAGTGGAGTTGTCCGATCGCGGGCGACATCGGGATGTGGCGCAGCTTGGTAGCGCACTTGACTGGGGGTCAAGGGGTTTGCCCCGCTCTGGTCGGCCCGAACAACTGAAAATCTATGCCACGGGCTGTGGCGCAGCTTGGTAGCGCACCTGACTGGGGGTCAGGGGGTCGCAGGTTCAAATCCTGTCAGCCCGACCAGGTGAGGCTTACTGCAAACACCGACCCTATGGGCCGGGTTTGGAGGAGCTTCCAGGGTCAACGAAGTAAGGGAGTCGCCCATGTGGGCGGCTCCCTTCTTCTTCGTGGTCTGGTAGTGCTTGGCCCAGGATGCCTGGGCGAGGTCGTGCAGGCGGCCAGGCGGTGCTCCGATGGTGCTGGCGTGGTAGATCGTCTGGACGGTGAACAGATCACCGAACGGGTCTTCGAGGTCGTGATCGATGATCTCGTCGTGGTCGATGAAGATGTGCTTGAAGATGGCCTGGTTGAGGCGACGGCGGACTTCGTCGCTGGCGTTCATGTACAGCTCGTAGGGATCCTCGAGCAGGCGCAGGTTGGTCTCGATGAACTCGACGGCGTCCTTGAGGGTGTCGACGGTGGCCTGGAGCTGGGCGGTGAGGCGTTCGCGCTCAGTGCCGATCTCGCGCAGCTTGGCGCGGATCTTCTCCTTCGGGATGGTGTCGTCGACGGCCAGCTCCAGGAGGTTGCTCTCCTGGGCGTCCAGGCGCTCGAGTTGCCCTTCGAGCTGCTCCTTCAGTGCGCGTTGTGAGGCTTCCTGCTCGGCGAGGGCGTCGTCGAGGGTCTGGCGCATGGCCTGGAGGAAGTCGGGGCTGAACTGGACGGTGCGGTAGTGCTCCTCGACGGCGCGTTCGATGCGATGGACGTTGGAGTACTTGGCGTCGCAGAAGCCGTCCTGGGTGCCGCGGCAGAAGAAGTACAGGTACTCCTCGCCGCTGCGGGAGATGGTGCGGCGCACGATCATGCGGCGGATGGACTTGTCGCGTCGCCAGCAGGCGCCGCACCACAGGGTGCCCTTGAGGTAGTGGTGCACGACACGGCGGCGCTCGCCTGCCCTGCCGCGTGAGGCCAGAAGGTCTTGCACCTGGTCGAACAGCTCCCGATCGATGAGCGGTTCGTGCCGTCCGGGGTACTCCTCGCCCTTGTACGTGACAATCCCGACGTAGTACGGGTCCTGGAGCATCTGGTGGATCTTCGAGACGGAGACGGGGCCTGCGGGGCGGCGCTGGGTGGGTCGGGTGCGCAGGCCTCGGTCGGTGAGTTCGTTCTGGATGTCTTCCAGGGTTGCCTCGCCTGCGGCGTACATTTCGAACGCCAGCCGGACGAGGGGCGCACGCTCCTCGTCGATGGCGACGGCGCGGATCTCGCGGCCGTCGATGCGATCGATGGTGTTGATGTAGCCGATGGGTGCTTTGCCGAGCGTGCCGCCCTTCTTGGCCTTCTCGCCCATCTTGTAGGCGATGTCGGCGCCCTCCTCGGCGGAGCGGAACTCATTGAACGCGGCGAGGATGCCGTGCATGAGCTGCCCGACCGGAGTCTCGTCGATCGACTCAGTGGCAGAGATGAGGGTGACGCCGCGCTTCTTCAGTTCGGCACCGACGATGGCGTCGTCGAAGCGGTTCCTCGCCATGCGTGAGAGCTTGTAGATGATGACGTAGTCGACGTCTCGCTCGGTGCGGATGCGTTCGAGCATCTGCTGGAACGCGAGCCGCTTGGTCATCTCCCGGGCGGAGCGGCCAGGCTCGATGTACTCGTCGATGATGGTGATGCCGAGCTGGTCGGCCTTGCGGTAACAGGCCTTGCGCTGCGCTGGGAGGGAGATACCTTCCGGGTCGTAGTCGGTGTTGACCTGGCTCGGCGTGGAGACGCGCAGGTAGATCACCGCCCGTTTGCCTACTGGCACGTCGTCCACGGACTGCCCGGTGCCGACGTCGATGGTCTCGAAGCTGAGCTGGTCGGGATGCAGGATGGGTGGGGTCTCGTCGTAGAGCGTCATGGACGGGGCTCCTTCTTCTCGGGCATGAGGGGTGTGGCGGGCAGCGTCAGGCGTGATTGATGAGCGACGAGGCGCTCTGCGGTGGGATGGCGTGAATTTCCGTTCGCAAGGGCGTGAAATGGTAAAATGGAGAAGTCATCGCGACTCTTCGTCTGCATGACTGTATTCATTACCTGCCCCCTTTCTGATCGCCCAGCAGAGGCGTTGTGGGCACCAGCGATAGCGGGAACGATGCCCGACGGAGCTTGGTCATGAGTGCGGCGTTGCATGAGCGACGGAGGGCGAGATGATGTTGTGCTTGGAGAGTTGTGCGCTCGTTTTGACGAACGTTCGGCAGGACGGTTTGACAACTGTTTCTGACAACAACGGAGCCAATAATTCGTGCTTTTGCCTGCTCGCCGATGCTCCGAATAACAGGGGTCGGGGCGTCCACCAAAAGGTGACAAGTCAGGCTCTTAAGCAGGGTGTCGAGGGTTCGAGCCCCTCCTGGCCCTCCAAGAAATTCCGCCGTATCGACCCCCGTTGATCGGCGGTTTTTCTTTGCTTGCCCTTCTTCGCATTCGATGGCATGACTGCTGTTTGACAACCATTCCTGACAACAATTCCCTGATGCGGCGTGCTCCAGGCTGCCCGATGCTGCACTCGTCTGGCGCGGTGCCGTGAGAGCTGCGGCGACTCGTTCGAGCGCTTCGCGTTGGCCGGTGACGTCACCGTGCTGGTAGATCTCCTGCGTTGTCGTGATGTTCGAGTGCCCGAGGATGAGCTGGACGTCGCGTACAGGGACGCCGAGGTTCTTCAGGAGCGTCGCGGCGGTATGGCGCGTGTGGTGCACGGTGATGCGTGGCAGGCCTGCCCGGTCGCGGATCTCGTGGAAGGTGCGCACGAAGTTCTTCGGATCGACTGGTGTGCCCGTCGAGCTGAGTAGGACGAGATCGTCGGCTCCGGGCGCCTGCATCTCGCGGAGTTGCAGAAGCATCTCGCGAATGCTCGGCAGGAGCGGCAGGTCGCGCTTGCCGGCGCTGGTCTTGACCGGCCCGGTTTGCAGCACGCCGTGGATGCGCTGCAGTTGCTGCCGGACGTGGATGATGTCTCGTTCGAAGTCGATGTCGCTCCAGCGCAGTCCCAGCACCTCGCCGCGGCGCATGCCGTAGGTCAGCAGCAGGTGGTAGCCGATCTCCCATCGGTGCCCGGCACAGGCGGCGAGGAAGGCTGTGGCCTGCTCGCCCGTCCACGGTGTGATCGCTTTCCGCTCGTACTTCGGCAGGTCGATGAGGCGTGCGACGTTGCGGTAGACCAGCTCCTCCTTCTCTGCCCGGCTGAGTGCGGACGAGAGCACGGTGCGTACTCGGTGCAGGGTGCGTTCGGAGTTGCCGTCTGCGTAGATGCGGTTAACGAGTTCCTGGACGTCCTGTACCGAGAGCTTGTCGAGGCGCTTCTTGCCGATGAACGGCGAGATGTAGAGGCGAACCGTCGACTCGTACAGTTCGGCTGTGCGTGGCCTGGTCTTGATCGGCACGACCGTACGCATCCAGTAATCGAGGTACCGCCCCACACTCCAGCTCGTTTCCGGCACAGGTATGTTGCGGCGTGCCTGCTCGAGCGCCGCCTGAAGCTTCTCTCGTGCTGCCTGCTGCGTGGCACCGTAGAAGTGGACGCGCTTGCGGCCACCACCGGCGACAAGCACGTAGCCAGAAGCCTGCCAGCGGCCGTCTCCGCGCCGCACCAGGGTTCCTTCGCCGTTGGCTCGCCTACCCATGGAAGCCTCCACGGACGCGGCCGGTGCGTTGCTCGGCGACGTAGCGCTCGATGTCCTCTGCAGGCACGAGCGTTCGGACGCCCACCTTCACGGAGCCGAGCAGTTCGCGTTGGATGAGGCGCTGGACTGTCCACTTGCTGACGCGCAGCACCTGCCCGGCCTCGTCGAGCGTGTAGAGGCGGGGCGCATCGTGGTGGACGGCGCGTTCGCCTGGTTGGTGAATGTTGGTCATGGTCACGATGGGTTCCCTCCTCTCGTGGTTGTCGTTGCTTGTAGGTTCAGGTCGGAGAGCCGTAGGGCTGCTCGGTCGCGGCTGACGCGGAGCCTGCGGGCGAGTTCGACGACGTCGCAGCGGTCTCGTTTGACGAGGCGACGAACGACGCGTGCGGGCATGAGGGCGGCTGAGGCGAAGCCGTCGGCTGCCATCTCGGCTTGGGCGTGCCCGCTGAGGTAGCGCGGGTCGTAGAGGTGCACGCTGGTGTTGTGGTCAAGGATGTGCTTGAACTCGTGCAGCAGCGTGAAGCGCTGTCGTTCCGGGGCGTCCTTGGCGTTGAGTCGGATGATCCAGGTGCGTTCGTCCCGGTTCCAGACGGCAAGCCCGGAGGCGGGCAGGTCGCGATCTGTCTCGACTCTCACCTGCGGGAGGCTGGCGACGAGGACATCGACGGTGATGTTCCGGATGGCCGCTTCTCGGGCGACGAGTGCGCCTTGGCGGGCTGCGATGCGCTGGGCGGCAACCCAGCTGACCGGGCGGGCGCGGTGTTCGCGAGCGAGGTTGCGCAGGCGCCGGATGAGGCCCGAGGGCACCCGTGGCGCCTGCTCAGTCAGCTCGCCGATTTGGTATGTCATGAAGTTCTCCTCCTCTCATTCCCACCCGGGGAGTTAGCCATCACTGATACGTCTCGTCGTCTGCTGCCTAGAACTCGTCTTCGCCGGGCTCTGGCCCGTCGAGGTTGATGCCGCTCTGCTGCGCTATGGCAGCGAAGTAGCCCTCGAGCTGGGCGACCTGGCTCGGAGTGAGCTCCTGGTAGCGAGCCCGGAGGTATGCCCCGAAGGACGGGAGCTTGGTGAGCGACGGGTAGTCGACCAGTGCGTACAGGTCGGCTGCGGGGATGCTGAGCGAGCGGGCGATCGCGGTGAGGATCTCTGGTCGAGGTTGGACGATCTCGCCGTGCTCGATACGCCAGATGGTGTTGTTCACGACACCTGACAGCTCGGCGAGCTTCCGGATCGAGAGATCCTTTTCGATGCGCTTCTGGCGGATGAATTCGCCAAGCTTGGTTGTGGGTTCTTCCGCGTTGCTCATTGCGGTAATCTCCGTTTACATTACTCTCGCTATTTTACCTCGTTGCTCGCAATAAGTCCCGGTCAGAGGCATTTTCTACAACGTTTTAAGGGTCTGCCGTTGGCGAACTTCTGAGATGCATATGCCGTGATGGGTGCTGGTAATAGATGGATGTGGCGTAGGCGTTCTCTGTCACACCGCTACAGGTAGCGAAGCGAGCAGATCGCCATTGGATGACGACGCGACCTGCGTAGGCGTAGTGCTTTTCGCAACAAGCAGCGGATATGCGTCGTTTGGTGGGCGCTCTGGGGGCCTACGTCATGAAGACGTGGAGGCGCCCGTCGTTGCCGGGGATGATGTCCCAGCCGCCCTCGACGTAGTGCCACAGCTCGTCGAGGTCGATCGTCACGACGCCTTCGGGGATGCCGTGCTGTTGGCAGAGCTTGGTGATCTCCTCCTCCCATTGGTTGTATTCGGTGAGTTCACGGACGAGCGCTTCGCGGTCGTCGAAGCTGCCGATGTAGAAGTCCTGGAACGTCTTCTGGAGGTTGTCGGCCGTGGCGTTTACGTCGGGCAGTTTCAGGAACGCCTCGAACGGTGCGCCCAGCTCGTCCAGCAGCGGTGTGAGGCGGTCGCGCAGTCTGCGGATGATCTCCGTCGGAGTGTCGGCCGGCACGTTGACGGCGATCGCTTCCCTACCCTCGCCGGTGCTGGTTTCCCAGAGGATCGATCGGAGGGATGGTGTCTGGCCGTGCGGCCGGTGTGGGAAGCGTCCGTAGGTGTTCTCTGCGGCGATGACTCCGCTGGCGAACCAGGCGACCAGCTCACGGATCGGTTCTGGTGCGCTGGGGTCGTGGTGGATCAGGAGGTACTCCTCGCGGAGTTCCTCGTTGCTGCCTCGGCCGGTGGTGGCGTAGCGCGCCAGCGCGGAGTTCTCGTCGAGGCCGGCATAGCGGACGAGTTCTGCCGCGATTGCACCGGAGGCTTTGGCTCGTACTTCGCCGTCGCCGGTGAGGTTCTCGGGCTTCACGGCTTCGTCGAGGTCGACGTTGTAGTCGTTCTCTGGCTGCTTGTGTCGTGCTCGGAAGCGTTCCATTTACCAGCCCTCCGATGCAGCGGGTGCCGTTTGAAGGGCGCCGAGCGGTTCGACGTCGGATTCGACTTCGAGGAACGTCCACAGCGCGATGACCCAGCCGGTCTGGTAGCTCGGCACTCGGATCGAGGTGAGTTCGGCAAGCGCTGCTGCGGTGTCGAGCTGGTCGGATGCGGCGAAGCGCTCCAGGGCGGAGCCGTCTCCGCTGTGGATGCAGGCGGCGATGAGGCGAGCCGTCTCCCGGGTGATCGGGTGGCCTTCCTCGAGGAGTCGCCCGATGTGCTCTCGCATGCGGGCTTCTTGGTCGAGACGACGCGCGATGCGACGCAGGTCTCGTTCGTGATGAATTGTCATGGTGATGTAGTCCTTTCGTTTAGGTGATGTCTCCCTCCCTGCCCCTATCCCCGGGGCGCTCGGTGGCGGGTTGAAGTGGTGCGGCAGGTTCATCCGGCACCTCCCTCGCTGCCGCGCAGGAACGCGTCGACCTCGCCTGCGGCGATGACGGTGAACATGCCTTTCGGCAGTCCCGGATCGGTACGCAGTGCGGCACGCATGGCGGCGACCCGGGGCGGATCGGTCGTGATCCAGAGCACCGCTGGGTAGATGCCGAGGCTGCGCTGTTCGAGCCCAGTTGCGGCGTGTGCACGGTAGGCGTTTGCCTTGCGGACGATCTGCGGGAGATGCTCCGTGGCGAGGTCTACCTCGATGAACCAGTGGTTCTCGTACTCGCCGCGGGTGATCACGGCATACAGATCCGGTTTGAGGGTCTGGGGGATGCCGTGCGGGCCGGTGTAGGTGCGCCAGCACTGTGGCTCTGCCTCCATCTCGACGCGCTCGATAGCGCCCTCGCGTTGCAACTCGCGGAGCCGGACGACGAGGTCATTGACCGCGGCCCGGTGCTCCATGAACGGCTGACTCGGGGCGGTATAGCGGCGGCGGGTCTTGTATCCGTGTCGCTGCCGTTGCAGGCGTTCGCCGGTGGAGCCGAGCTGCCAGACGTAGCCCTGGCTGCCCTGCCTGACGCCGCCGATCCGGCCCTGGAGGTGCGCGATGAGTCCGTCCCGCTCCAGCCGCGTCAGTACCCGCCAGGTCGCCTTGGTCGCGCCTGCTGCGGTGCGATGAGCATCTGGCGCGATCGGGAAATGCAGTCGCTGGATGTGCCGAGTCGAGAGCAATCGGAATTGCTGGAGGTCGTCGAGGATCGCCAGATCCCGAGGCGACAGCTTCGCTATGAGTGCGTCAGTGGTCGGTGGCATCATGACGCCTCCTGTCTGCCGAAGGCGGCTCGGAAGCGAGCCATCGCGCTGACCTGGGCGGCGGCCTGGTGGAGCCGCGCGTCACCCCTGGAACAGGGGTGAGTCCCATCCCGTAGGGGGCCGAGACGGCCCGAACTGTGCGGAAATCGCTGGTGCGTGGGCAACGTGGCTGGACGGTCGATAGGACGGGCGGCAGGACAGAGAGGACGCTGCTTCACTTCATTCCGAAACTCTCTCCTCATTGCCGTTTCCTCTTCTTCACGCCGAACACCTCGTCCGCTGCACCTTCCGTGTTCGTCTCGCTGTCGCCGGTCTCCGTCGCTGCGGACTGCTCGTCCTCATCGGTGGGCGGCGTCGCCTGCGGCGTGTAGTTGTCCGGCGCGGACGGTGGGCACGCTTCACGGGATGCGGCCAGCACTTCGTCCGGATCGTGCTGGGCGGGCTCAGGCGGAAGGGTCTGGACGAGCGCCCAATCGCGGGTCACCCCGCCAATAACCGGCTTCAGATACGCCTGGAAGCGGTCGAGCTTGAGTAGGTCGATCGGCTCGAGCTCGGGTGCCATACGGGCGATGACCTTGGCCTCGTCGTCGTCCTCGGCCTTGAAGATGAGCTTCGTTCGGGCGTTGGTCTTCGCGGCGGATTGCATCTCGGTGGGCATCTGGTGCCACCCCTGTACGGCCAGCCACCACGACACGTGCATGGAGCGGCTGCGGGCGAGTGCGTCGCTGAGGGAGACCGGCAGGTGCATGAGTCGGTCGGCTTCGTCGACGAACACATGCCCCTGGTGCTTCGAGCGCTCCGGGTCGGTGACGCGCTCCTGGACTGCCTGCCAGATGTCCGCGATAGCCAGCGCAGATATCAGGGCGGCGGTCTCCTCACCCATGAGCGCCGGATTGGTCGGCAGGATGACGATGAGTCGGTCGCGGAAGATGTCCCGGAGCCGGAAGCCGGGGTTGCGCTGCCCGAGGATCTTCACCGCCGCGGGCTTGAGGAGCACCTGGCGGAGCTTGTTCATCGGCGCGGCCAGCACGTTCATCCGCTGTGCAGGCTTCAGCGCGTCGAACCAGGCCCAGAACCCCGCCAGCCCAGGGTCGCTCGAGACAGCGGCGACCAGCCGGCGTCGGTAGCGGTCATCCGTCCACAGCCGGGGCAGATCGAGCAACGTGCTCGGAGCCTCCGGATCGGAGGCACGGATCAGGGTGCGCAGCGACGCCGAGTAGATATCCGCCGTTCGAGGGCCCCAGCCGCTCGCGAAGATCTTGGCGAACACCGCCAGGATGCCATCGGCGACGACATCGGGGTCGCGTCCGGTGGCATCGAGCGGGTTGAAGCCGAGTGGCTCACCGGCCGCACCGTCGATCTCCCGGATGTCCTTCCACCGCTCCCGGGGGATCCGAGCGCGCAGGAACTCGGGCATCTCACTCTTGGGATCAATCACGGCGACGGCATCGCCGTCTCGGATGGAGGCGAGGATGAGGTGCTCCAGGGCGGTGGACTTGCCGACGCCGGTGGGGCCTACGGCGATCCCATGCATGCCGGAATCGGCTCGGGTGATGCCGACGAGCCGTTCGTCACCGGGGATGGCTGAACGAGCGAAGACGCGCTCGGTCGAGTTCGCTGCCGGGTCAAGCCGGAGCAGCTTCGGATGCCCAGGCGGCATGCCGGGGAGGCGCTCGGCGCCCACCGGCCACCCCGTAACACCGACCAGCTCCGTCACCGACAACCGCAGTGGACGATGAAGCACAGCGCGGGTGAACCGTTCGGGCTTGTCGCGGGAGACGGCAACGTCCACGCCGGGCGCTTCCAGGATGGACAGCGCGGAGAGCACCTCGAAGATGAAACGCTGCCGCCCGGCCGGATCACCTCCTGCCGCTGCGACCCGGATGCTGACCTGGAGCCCGTAGTCGGACTGGCGGTCACGGATCCGAGAACGCAGGTCGGTTGGTGCCGTGCCCGAGCCGGTCGTGAGCGCCTGCCAGATGCCGAGCGGTCTCGGATCGGCAATCTTTGCCGGAGTGTGCGCCGGATGGATACCGTGGCCCAGCACGACCTGGAGCGAGATGGCCTCACCTGTATGGAGCCGATGCGAGAGCGCCGAGTAGAGCGCCCTGGTCGCCTGCTCCGCTGCTGATGCCTCGAGCGGCAGGCTGGCAGGCTTCACCGCGATGCGTCCGACCGAGACGGGTGCGATGCGCTGCTCACTGCCCAGACCGGCCATCACGACGCCGGGGATGAGATCCCCGAGCAGACGGCGGAGCTGGTGGACGTGCGTCGCCTCTGTTCCGATCAGGTGGAGGATGCCGCCCGGTGTGGCGAGGGTCTCCAGGACGATCCGGTGGGGGCGGCGTTCGGCCGCCAGCCGCCGCAGGAACTGCCCCGCCTGGGACAGTTCGAGCGGCGTTGGCAGGAACAGACGGGAGTAGACCAGTCCGCTGGCATCGGCGACCGGGCTATGTGCTGGTGTCGGGGTGATCGTCATTGGTCTGCTCCTTTCGCTGCTTGTTGGTGGTGTTCGTGGTGATGTCACTCAGCCGGTCGATGCCGGCGAGGAACGGCCGAGGCTTCCCTTCCAGGCGCGCCGCCTGCTCTGATGCGTTCAGCAGCAAGGCATTGGCGAGCCGGGAGGGATCGGCCGGATTGAAGCGCAGGCTGGTCACACGGACTGGCAGTGATCCCGTGCTACTTCTCCGCCTGCGGCGTGGGGAGGGCTTAGGCATCGCGGACACCTCCCGAAGTGAGATGTCGAACGCGGCCAGAGTGCCCACTTTGGTGGACAGCACTCCAAGCGCTGTTTATACGTCCACTTTGATGGACAGTCAATGGTGTTTGTGAAAAGCACAACGACTTGACAGAGGTAAACGTGCTCATGCTTCACCACCTGTCCTGCCGCGACTTCGCGACTCTTGCGAGAATCCAGATCACGATTGCCACGACTGCCCCGAGTACCAGCCAGCCCCAGATCTGAGCGAGAAATTCGATGGCAATCGTCAGGGCGATAGCGCCGCCGAGAATGAGCAGGCAGGCCGTGAAGAAGCGCTGGCTCATGGTGTCCTTCTCCTTCTCGTCGTCCTTCTTCTTGCCGTCGCCCGGGATGAGCCAGCTCATGACTTCCCCTCCTCGACCTGGAGGACGTGACGGAAGACCCCGCCGCCGCGGATGACGCCGTCTGGCCAGAGGGGATCACCGGGAGTCGGGTCGTAGGCGCGAGCCGAGTACTCCGGCACCGGGTAGCCCGGGATGTGGACGTCGGAGCCGCCAGGCACCTCATTGCCCCAATGGTCGAAGCCAGGGAATCGGCGCCTGCTGAACAGCTCAAGGAACGGGCCGGGGCTGACGCGCTGGATCATGGCCATGGCCTCTTCCGGCTTGTGGCTGTGGTCTTGTACCGGCCAGTCCGCCACGGTGCGCTGCCCCCGATAGAGCACCGGCGCCTTGCCTCGGGTGAACAGCAGCAGATGCTCGTGGCTGTTGCGGAGAAAATTCCCGAGTCCGGTCTTGCGTTTATCCCAGATGAGCTCCGATCGGAAGGTCATCTCCCAGTGCTCCTCGGCGATGCGCTGGGCATCCATGCGGGAGGCGACGAAGCACCAGATCCAGACGTGGGCATTCTCTTCGAGCAGATCGGGGATCGGGAGGCCCGCGATGCGCTCCGTTGTCATGAGGTCGTAGTGGCGTTGCGCGCCGAGTCGCCCCTTCTGCTGGTGACCCCACGGCGGATCCATCACCACCGTGGCGTACCGCTTATGAGCGAAGTCCCGGCCCGCATTATCCGGCCCGGCCACAGGCTCCTTGTTGATGTTCATGATTACTTCATTCCTTTCTGCTGGGCCGAACTGGTATTGCTGCGCCGCATTGATGCGGCTGGTGGCCGAGCTGGGTACTGGTTATGCGCGAGGGGCGAATAGTTGGCAATAGTCCTGTCGGGCGGCAGGACAGGCGGCAGGACACCGCGTTCTTGAGGTGAAGCGGTGTGTTTGGGAAATGAAATGCGCGTTGTAGTTTTCGCGACGCTTTCGCTGGTTGATGCACGCACGACCGTCCCGATTGCGCTGCGGTCGGCATTCCGGCGGCCTGCGGTGAGCGCCGCGTAGAGCGCCAGCGCGACGGTGCCGGGCGGGCTCTGGGTCGTGACCTCGCAGACCGACAGCCGTGGCCCCGCAAGTTCGGCTGGGGCGGGGTGCCCGAGTACGACGGCGAGGACGTGGCCGGGGAAGCTCGACAGTCGCTCGTAGATGTCGGGCAGATCGGCATCCGTCAGTGCGAAGTCGCTGATCGGGACGAACCACACCTCGGCTGTCGGGTTGTTCCGGGCGACCTCCTCGGCTACCGCGAGCGACGGCCCGAGACTGCTGCTGCCGCGGGCATCGAGCGGCACCCGGAGGTTGCGCTCCAGCACCTTCCGGTGCTCGGTCGACCCGACGGCCCCAGGTCGTACGTCCCCACTACTTGGCTGGTCGAAGCTCAGCAGTCCGAGGTGCGTTCCCCGCTTCGAATGCCGGGCGACATGCCGGATGGCCCGGGTCAGCTCCTCGAAGCGGCGGCCGATGGGATCGGCACCGCCGAGGCCGGTCACCGAGTAGGAGTGATCCATCGCTACGAGCACGATGACCGGGCGCTTCGGATCGCTCCCGGGGTGGCCGAGCTGAAGCCCGTCCGGCTGAGGAGCGGTGCCAGCGGACTGTGCGACGATCCGGCTGAGTGCCAGAGCGGACGGCAGGAGGCGACTCATCGGGGATCACCGCTCGTGCGTGCCTTGCGCCCGATAGCCTCAGTGCGTCCCGCGGCCGGGCCGTGGCCTACGACCCCGGGATTGCGAGACAGCAGGCGCCACTTCGCCCCGGTCACCGCGATTCGGGCAGCCGTGCCGCGCTGGGCGTACTCGTCCCGGATCGACGCGGCACGGGTCTGGTGCCGCTCGTACTGGCTCCAAGCCCGAGAACGTGCGAGCGCTCGGGCTCGCCGCAGCTCGACCTCGTAGTCATGCCGGGCAGCGTCGATCTGGTCGGCGACCTCGTCGCCGTAAGCGAACGACGAGAGGAACGATCCGATCGCTACGGACAACGCCAGCGCACCGAACACCAGGCCGGACAGCGACCCCTCGATAGATGTGCGCAGCCCGTAGATGCTGATACCAACCACGAGCCCGACAGCAGCCGAAGCGAACACGATGCCGCGCAGGATGCGAGAGAACCCCTGCCCGTCCGTGAACAGGTGCCGGTACGGCTCCTGCGCCTTGCCGAGGTGCTCGGCGATTCCGGCGCGACGGTTCCGCAGATAGACAGCTCGGACGTCCTTTCCGACCAGGCCAGCGGCGATGGTCGCCACCGATGCCGAGCCGGCCAGCAGGAAGGCGTTGAGCGGCACCTCGCCAAGGCTGATCGCGGCACCCGAGATGCCAGCGACGTCGCCGGTAAGCAGCAGTGCGGTGCGTGCGCCGTACCAGAGCTTGCCGCGCACGCCACGAACCCGATGCGCACCGAGTGCTTCGAGACAGTCCTCGTAGCGCTTGCGAGCCCGCGCGACGGACGGCAGATGGTCGTCGGCCAGCTGACGAGCGGTCTGTGCCCGAGGTGAGAGGCCCGCCGCCGCGATACGTGCGACACGGGCGGCGTGCTCACCGTCAGCGGCGAACAGCGGCTCCTGCTCGATGGCGCGCTCGTCGAGCTCGAGCTCCTTGTAGGTATGCCCGACCTCCTCAGGACGGGCGACGGCATGCGCCTGATCGACCAGCTGCAGCGCCGTCTGATCCATCTCATCCCGAAGCGCGGCAGCGGCCTCCCGTGGGGACGACGTTCCTGCCCGTGTGGGCCTATTCCAGAGCGACATGGCCGGTCACCGCCCCTCGAGGTGTTCGGTGACGACCAGCACGGAGCCAGCCCCGGTGCGCTCACCGAGACGCTGGTAGAACGCCTTCAACGCCTCGACATAGGCCGTCGACGGAGCAGTGCCGCTCGACACCTGCCCGATACCCGAGAACGTCAGCTGGTCGACTGCCGACAGATCCGGGACGGCGATGGCGTCGGCTACAGCGACCGCTTGAGAGGTCGTGATCGAGGTCGGGAGACTTCCCGTCCCCGCCGTCCCGATACCGTCTGTGCGGATGGTGACACCGACGACCTGCTCGCCCTCACTGCCGCGGGTCACCTGGGCGGCGAACTCGGCGGCACCGGACAGCTGCGCGACGACGTCGGTCGAGCCGTCCGTGAGTGCCGCGACTGCCTCGGGGTATGCCTGGTCGATCTGCTCGAGCGTCTCCTTAAGCAACGCGGGCATCCGTCGCAGTCGAGCGTTCTCCGTCGCCCCGTGGAGCGTCAGCGTGCTCTCGAAGACGGAGACGGTGTGGGCGGTGCCTGCCGAGAAGACGACCAGGCTGTACGTGCCGCCACCACAGATCGCGGTGAGCTCGATCGCGTCGCTGACGACCTGACGAGTCGTACTGGACAGACCGGATCGTTCGCCGGAGCCGGAGACATCGACCCGGGTCTGGTGATGCGCGGTTACGTCTGCCGGGCAGGATGCGGCGACCTGCTGGAGACGACCGAGCTCGCCGGGAGTGACCGGGGCGTCGCTGCAGCCGGCCAGTAGGCCGAGCGCGACGATCCCGAGGACGGCCGGGAGCGCCCGGCGTAGATTTGTGTACGTCACGACTGACGTCCTTCCTTGTTCATTCGCGTGGATTGGTGGGGTGATGCGTGGCAGGGGTGGCCCTCGAGTTGGCGCTCAGGGGCCACCCCGTCTGATGTGCTCAGGTCTGCTGGCCGGGTCCGCCACGGGAGGGGCCAGCGGCGCCGGCGAGCACGTCGTCGAAGAACTTGCCGACGCGCGGAGCCACCTGCGCCGCGATGTAGTGCAGCTCGAACGCCAGCTCCGGGAGGTAGTAGCGCAGATCCTGGATGCGCCTGGCGTACTTCTCTGCCGTCTCGGGATCGAGATCCATCAGGAGCGGCAGCAACTTCAGGTGCGCGTCGTCGAGCTTGGCGAGCTGCTCTTCTGCCTGCGCGACGCGGTGTGCGAGCAGCAGGTCACGGCGCGTGGCGTCGTCGGTGTCGGTCGGCATCGTGAACCGAGGGACGGAGGCGAGGTGCGGCATCGGAGGGGTCCAATCGAGAGAGGAAGAGCCGGATCCTGGGGAGTGGATCCGGCTGTGGCTTTCACTGCGACGCCCAGCGGAACGAAGAGACGTATCAAGGGCTTCGCTCCGCGGCGTTGATGCCATTCTCGAAGTCGGGGTCGTCGCTGGCCGTGACAGAAAATTGTCAAGTTCGAACGACGAAAGGAGCCGCCGATGGAAGCCCAGTTCGTTCGGTGGCAACAGGTCGAAGATGACCTGCGCGCGCTCTGGCGGCATGCGCCACTGACTGACGAGAAGATCGAGCGGTACGCACCGCACCTTTCCGCCCTGTTCACGCCTGGACAACCGGCAGGGACCGAGGACGGCGATCTGGTAGAGCGTCTACGCGCGACCTTGTACCGGCTGAACACCGGCGAGGAGATCGATGCTCTGATCGCCGTGCTCGGACTCGACGAAGCGATCCAGCAAGACACGGTCGAGGAGCGGATGCTGGGGTTCGCGGTACTCCGGATGGACGAGTACGGCCACGCCGAGATGCGGGACGCCCGCACCATCCGGCGGCGTGCCGAACGCGGCACAAAGACCGCAGCGCAGTTCATCGTGAGAGACCTTGTGGCCGACTACCGTGACCGGATCGAGGTGCGCATCTGGGGCAGCCTGGAGGAGACGCACTGCTCGGTGACCTTCCGCTCCGTGTGGCCGGAGCACTCGGTCAAGGCCGATCTGGCGAGCTTGGTCTGGTCAGAGTGGCAGCAGGTCGAAACGATCGCGAAGTCCGCGGAAGCCCTGAAGCGCGACTCCGAAGCCGAGTACGTGGACGATCCAGAGGAGGCGCTCGTCACGTACGAGTCAGTCGGTTCCCTCCGGGGCAACCACGGAAGTGCATGGGTGCGGATCTACACCTATGAGTCGCCGCAACCGTATTTCTCTCTTTCTGCGCGTCCAGATTTTCATGTCGAGACGTTTGTCGACGCCACAAACGAAGGCTTCAAAGTGACTATTGAAGTACCGAGAGGTGCGTGGCGGGAAATGCTTGAAGGTGCCACCTCTACCTGATGTAAGGATTGACCAAACAAACAATTCGTGATATTATATTCACCGTTCCTCTTGCTGAGATGGAGCGCTCCCGTCGAGAGCATAGTTGCTCGCGGTTGAAGCGCTCTATCCCACACAAATATCAGGAGGAACAAAATGAGCGAAGACTTCAGCATCGAGGACGAGCGGAACGCTGGTCGCGACATCTGGAAGCTCATCACAACAGTTCTCGACATACCAGAGAGCTCGGACTCGCCCAGGGACTACTGGGACGATGTCATGGAAGGAACGTGCATCCTGCTCGGGCTGGCCTACAAGCTTGCGCTCGAGCTGGAAACCCGCAGCGGCGGCGACCACTCGATGCCGACCGGCACGAAGCAGGCGATGCGCCTGTTCATCGAGCACAAGGACGAGATAGAGAAGGCGTGGTTGCGCGTGCTGGCCTGAGTATCCGTGCCGCCTTCCCGAAATCTGCCCACCGAACACAAGAAGAAGCCCACCGCTCCTTGTGAACGGTGGGCTTCTTCTGTGTGGGGACTGCCGAGCGAGGAAGCTCAGTGAGCGGCGTCGTAGGCCTCGACCACTGCAGCAGGAACACGGCCCCGGTCACTGACCTTGTAGCCGTTCTCGTTCGCCCAGGAGCGGACCGCTGCAAGGTCGGACGTTCGGCTTGCGCCTCGTTGTGCGCGGGAACGGGCTGACTTCGCGACAGTCGAGACGGGGGTTGCCGCTTCGATGAACGGGGCGAGGGCGTCGCGGAGCTTCTGGGCGTTTGGCTCGGACAGGTCGATGTCGTAGGAGCGGCCCTCGAGCGAAAAGCGGATGGTTTTCGCCTCGCCCTCGTCGAGAACGGTGCCGTCGAGGTCATCGATGTACTGAGTAATCTGCTTGCGACTCATGCCCCTGATTATGCCGCACGAGGTCCTACTGTCTACGCGTGCTTGGCGTTATCGATCAAGCTCAACAATTGTGCCGTTACCCCAATCGACGCTAGCTGAAGGATACTCGCCGTAGAGGCTTTGCCATATACGCGGAGGATTTTGGCCGATGCGAGAGTTTTCGATAATCTCAGTTACGAGCATTTCATTACCGTCTTCATTCGTCATAATGTATTCAACAATGAATCGGTCTACTCGAGTTGAATGCCATTCTCCATTAACTTCTACTTCTCGCTCTACGGGGAACGATGTATATCGTGTAGTGCGATCGTATGTGTAATTTGCAGGGTGATTGACATCATCTGGATCAACTAGTCCTTCGCGAACGTCTCGAAGCTCTTGGATGAATCGCTCACTCTCGTCGCTATCCCAAACAATACCTTCCACAAGACGTTCTGCAATTTCTGCATTACGAGGATCACTTTGGTCACGGTTTAGTGCCCGGATCATTTCGCGACGATCATTCAGGAATTCAATTAACTGTTGACCATTACCATACGCTTCTCCCCTACGGTATTCACTATAAGTGGGAAGTCCGTGATTCGAAAAGAATTGATCAACTACGTAGGCCTGAGTTCCTTCAATATTTTGTTCATTAATATGAGTTTCGAACGGGGTGAGCTCATCCCAGTTTGCGAAGCTTTCGTAGTCTGCTTCTGTCATCTCAAACGAGACGGTCTCGACTTCACCTGGTGTTGCGGCAGTCTCGATGGGAGTGGGTTCGCGTTCCTCGGGCGCCGAGGCGACAGAGTCAGGGTCGCCTCCATCGCCCGGACCGGCGCATGCTGCGAGACCGAGCGCGAGTGCGAGCGCTATACCGCCCGCGGAAAGAGCGCGGTAGCGGTGCATGGGAGTCCTGCGCGGCGCTGCGGTACGCGAGTACCTGGCTGGCAGCAACGCGACGACAATATTACGAAGTGGAGGTCGGACACGGTGCATCGGCGTTCCATTCGTGCGGGGCGCCCCAGGGTTTCGGGCGCAGAGGGCTGCGGGTCAGCCAGAACTTACCAATTCCCCGAGGTGTTCACTAGCTGTTGTCGGTTCGCCGCTGGATATAAGAAGGGAGCCTCGCCCTGGCCGAGAACTCAAGGATTCTCGAAGCCAGGACGGGCTCCCGGAAGAGCGCAGTCATCTATAACGACTGCACGGTCAGGAACGCGTGCGCTTCCCAGGTTGGCAGTACACGCATGTCCTCGGCACCAGGCCAGCACTCCATGAGCACGAGCCCGGTTGTGACGGCGTCGAGGTAGTTCTCGACTCCGTCGCTGTGAAGCTCCCAGGGGCGGCCTGCGACCTTCAGGAGCACCGCATAGTCGCCCGGCTCGGATAGCGCGCGTCGTAGCGAACTGGGTACGCCCCTCGTCTGCCCTGAGCCGTCGTCTCCGACCAGCACGGCGTCGCCGTAGAGCTTCACTGTGTCGATCAGATCCGGCCTGTCCGACCACATGAGCCGCGAGGCTCGGATGTTGAGCGGCAGACCCTTGGCGATGCCGCCCAGGTCGACGTGGACGGTGACGCCCAGGCGCTCCAGCCAGACGTCGTCCGTCCAGTCACCGATCATGGCGCGGTAGTCGTCTGCTCCGGCGAACGTCAGCTCCTGGATCGGAGCGGCGGCATCGGCTGGGATGAGGAGTCCGGTGGTCACGGCTCCACTTCCCGCTTCGCCTCGATCGCGTCGCGTGCTTCGCTCGGGAGCTCGTCCCACGCGATGATCAGTGTGCTCTCCACGTCGTCCCGCCGCTGCTCGATGATCGATGCCCAGATGACCGCCTCGAAGTAGTCGTCGTAGGTGCGCTCGAGAGCGAACATCGAGCCATCATCGAGCTGCAAGACGACGGCGTACCGAGCGTGCTGCATGAGCATCCGGTAGGCCGCCTCGGGAACGTCGGTGGAGTTGCCGTCCTTGTCGGGCATGCCGACGATGACGGCGTTGCCGACCAGCATCGCCTGCTGGCGTGCTGCGGGGACGTAGTGCCACCACAGGAACGTCGCCCTGCTGTTGAAGTGGAGGTGCCTGAGTAGCCCTTCCTCATTGACGTAGATCGTGACGCCGAGGTCTGGGACGTCGACAGCTTCGATCCAGCCGTCCACCGCTTGTTGGTAGTCCTCGAGCTTGTTGAGCTCGCGCACTTCGAGCGGGGAGCTCGCGTCGGACGGGATGTAGATCCCTCTGACCATGACTGCTTCTCCTTACTGCAAGCGGCCGGCGAACCTGGATGGTTCCCCTTGGATGCCGCAGCGCAGCAACGAGACGCGTGGATGGGGTGAGGTGGCCGGCCCGGGAGAGAACTCGATCGTTCTCAATCCCGGGCACGGCCACCATGTGTGATTCAGGCGTCCTGCGACGCCCGCTTGGTAGGCCTGGGCGCGGCCTTGGTGCTCGGTTTGCTGCCGAGGACAGCGGCGATGGCGTTGCGCTTGGTCTCTGCCTCGCGCTCGATCTCCGCCCTCACCTGCTCGGCGCGCCTCAGCACAGCCGGATCGGACTTTGACTTCTCGACCCAATGCTCCAAGGCGATCCGAGTCTCCTCGGTGACGCTGCGCTCGTTCAACTGGGCGAGGACTTCGAGCTGCGCTCGAGTGTCCTCGCTGGTGCGAACGGTCAGCACCTTGTAGGCGGCACCGCCATACCCAGGCGGGATGTTCTCGCTCATGATGCGAGACCTCCTTCTTCGTGTGCGGCCCGCGATCCAGGATGGATCACGTGGGAGGCCGCAGGAGAAGAACGAGATGAAGTCCGTACCGTCCACCGAAGCGAACGCGCTGAACTCTGCGCCTACTTATACGTGACGGTGTTGAGGCGTGCAATAGTCCTGTCGGTTCGTTGTGAATATTACGGAGCTGCGTTTATTGACTCGATTGCCACCTCGCGTCATAGTCATAAGCAGTTTATGACAAACGCAAAAACTGAAACGAAGGACCGAAGGCAACTCGCTACCGCGCGCCACAGTGTCGGGGCGGCAAGCGAGGTGAAGCCTCAAGCATTTGGGAGGGTTGCTGGCCCGGCTCTGCGACGCGGCTTCACTATTGTCGAGCTTCTGATTGTCATTGTCGTGATCGCGATTCTGGCCGCGATCTCGATCGCCGCCTACAACGGTATCCAAGACCGCGCGCGAACCTCCGCGGCAATGTCGGCAGCGAAACAGGTGTCCGATGCGGTGGCGCTCTACGCCGTGGAACACGGCGACAGCTACCCCAGCTCCCTCGCCGACGTTGACATTGAAGATACTGATTCCACGACGTATCAGTACCGCGCCCTGAGCTCATCGACTCCAGCGACCTGGTGCGCCACCGTTACCGTCGGCAACAAGAGCGCCTATGTATCGAACACGCAGACGACACCCACTGAGGGCGCCTGTGCCGGGCACGGCAGTGGCGGCGTGGCGGCGGTGACGAACTTAGTCCTAAGTCCCAAAAATAGAGGTTCGAGCGATCACTGGTTCAGATCGCTAGGAAATGGCTCCGTCGCTTCTGGCGTATCATGGGGTGGGCGTGATGATTGGAGCCGAGTTACCTTTGGTAACCAGAATCCAATCATGCGACTATATGTGAATAACTCAGACCTGCAAAACGGCGAGACATATACGGCATCATTACTTGTTGCGAATCACGGGGATGAGGCGATTTCGCTCCAGGTGGACTTCTCAGACCAAGGTGATCGATATTTTACGCTGGCGCCAAATGAGTCGAGACGGGTTCATGCGACTGGAAGTCGCTCGTCGTATGACAATATATATAGATTCATAGACATTTCACCGACGGGCGCGTCTGCTAGTGCGCAGAGAAGCGTGCTGATAGCGGACGTGATGCTGACACATGGAGAGGTCTTGCATCCCTACGCCGATGGCGATAGCCCGAACTGGGTCTGGAACGGCACGCCACATGCCTCGACCTCGACCGGGCCGCCGCTATAAGCCCGACTCATATACAGAAGCGCCCACGCCTGGTCAATCAGGCGTGGGCGCTTTGTCGTAGGAGCCCTACGCGATGTGCACCCCATCAGGGCGGATCGACAGGAACTCCATCGGGCGCTGCGTGATCTGACGTACGGGCTGCCAGTAGTTGTTGAGCCAGATCGGCGTCTCGTCATCGACGTCGCTCAGGAACTCCAGCAGATCAGCCTTCGTGAAGAACTGGTACCCCTCCGGCAGCTTGTTCTTCAGCGGCCAGGTGTTCTCAGCCATGCGTACTTCCTCCCGGTACAACTCCCGCCCGGTGGGCGGGGTTGGTGCGGAACGGAAGTCGTGACGGCAAGCGTAGCGAGTGGCACTGACCGAGCGATCAAGAGCGTGACGACATTGCGGTGTCGAGTCGGCGGTGGAGCAAGCTCGCCAGGCCGAGGTACTCAAGTGCGTGCCGGGGGTCATCGTCCTTGGCGAGCTCGTGCGCCTTCGGATTGCGTACGGCGAGCATGGAGCCGCGGAACAATGACAAGAAGCCCTCCTGCTCGTCGACGCCGCTCCGCCCCGGCGCGGTAGCGACCGACAGCCTCGGCTCCTTGCCGCCGAATGCCTCGCCCATGAGGGCCGCGCCGGACTTATCGATGCCGGTGAGCTGGCGTACACGGACCTCGATGGACTTGAAAGCTTCGTAGACGGCGCTCGAGTAATGCCCGTCTGCGAACAGGTCGCTCGCAGCACTGATCACCTCAGGATGCAGATGCTCGATCGACAGACGACGCACCGGAGCTGTTCGTGCAGCCGGCGCCTTTCCCCATTTCACCTGGGTGTGATGCAGCTGCTTCGAGCCGTAGTCGTTGACGTGCACTTCGGCAGCGAGCCGACGGTCGATGCCGCCGCGCGGGTCGGGGATCTCGACGACGTCACCCTCGTAGATGGGCGTGGTGACGTCGAAGAACCCGCTCTCAGCCTGGATCATGGCCTCGACTTGGGTGCGGGCTTCGTCTTCGGTGCCCTCGTGCCGGATGACCACGACCTTCTTCGTGCCGTGACGCCGGGCGATGCTTGGCAGTGCCATGCGTGTACTCCTGTCAGCTCGGGTGCCTCTACCGGCAACGGTAGTCAGCACCCCCGACACATCAGAGGAGGCTTCACCCCCAGAAGATCGGATCCTGATGGCTGCCGATGTAGTCGAGCAGAGCCTGGATGTTCTTTGTCGGGCGCCTCTTCGTGTATTCGTGGAACTTCATGTGACGATCGCGCCAGTAGATGCTCCACTGGCCGGTCTTGATGGTGTAGCGCAGGCGCGCGACCGGGAACCGTGTCCAGTCGCCCTGTCCGTCCCAGGGTGGTCGCGTCTCGATGATCGTGACGTGCCGATCGGCAATCTCGGCTTCCACCCGCACCTGATCCCACAGGTGCTCGGGCACGCGTTCACGGCACCAGCGGCCGATGCGCAGCAGGTCCGTCTCGGGCATAGCCATACGTCCATTCTGCTGTCCGAGCTCCTCGGTAGCCTCGAAGCTGTGGCGGATACGAAGCAGACCAAGACCATCGGGGAGCATCACGTTGCGGCGGAGCTGGCCCGACGTGGCTGGGCTCCGGCGCTGACTCGTGACGGCCTGGAGCGCACGGACATCCTCGCCGTGCTTGCCGACCCGGATAACCGCCGGATGGTCGAGATCCAAGTGAAGACGGCACGAGGCTCATCCTGGCGGTCGATCAGCTGGCCGCTCGGATCGAAGTCGCAGGGGCCGAGCCAGCACCAGCGGGAGTACTACGTCATGGTGGCCGTGCCGCACGACCTCACCCTGCCGCCACGCAACTTCGTCGTTCCTCGCTCGCACGTCGCTGCCGCCGCGTGGATCGAGCACATGAACTGGCTCACCGAGCCCGGGATCGAGCCGGGCAAGCGAAACGCGCCAGTCGAGCGGTCACGTGTGCTGCTCTCCACGTTCGAGCGCTACGAGGATCGCTGGGATCTGTTGCTGGTCGACGAGTCGGAGGCGCCGGTACTGCTCCCGGAGCGCTACCGGGGCTTCGCGCAGGAGGAGCGTGTCGGGTTGCCTCCGGGGCATGCCTGGCGGGCGGTGCTGCCGGAGTGGTGATGCGGTCGTGAGTCGCGATTCCGAGCGCCCTGCTCGCAGCACGATCAAGCTCAACCCAGCGCAGGTCGCCGTGCTCGAGTGGATTCAGAGCGGCTGCCCTGACGGGGTGTACCCGAACGGCTCGTACACGCACCGGATCACGGCGCGAGCGCTTGCTAGCCGGGAGCTGGTGCGCATCAGCGGGCATGGCGCGTCGTGGCGGGCAGAGCCGACGGAGCGAGGCCGGGTGTGGCCGGAGCCGACCGAAGAGGATGAAGCTCCAGCGTCACCTGCTCCAGCACCGCAGCAACCTGGTGCCGCTGTCGTCGACGACGAGCATGTCGAAGCGACAGTGCGGGCGATGCGTCGTGTTCAGCGCACGGGGTCTGGAAAGTCATCGAAGAAGCCGCGCACCCGGCAGGTGCAGAAGCAGGAGACGTACATGAGGTACAAGGTCGTGGTGACACGCGTGCAGGTCGCCGAGCGGTGGGTGCGGGCGACTGACGAAGAGGACGCGGCGAAGAAGGTGCAGGAAGAGTTCAACCGTCCGTACGGCTACTTCGGCTCCTGGAAAGACGTGGCATCGGAAGTCGAAGTGGTCGAAGCTGAGCAGACGACGGTGATCCGACCGAACCTGCTCTCAGAGTCCGGGCCGATGCTGCTGTCGCTCAAGGACGCGGGCAAGGCGCTGGGGATTCCCTACTCGGCTGTCTACGAGTTGACGAACCGTGGGGACATTGAGCACACGAAGATCGGCAGCCGGAAGTACATCTCACGCGAGTCTCTGATGGCGTTCATCAAGGAGAACACGCATCGGGGGTACTCCGGCTGAGGCCGCCGGATGGGGCTCCTAGGGGCGTTTTGGGGCCGCTACTGCCGGACTGGGCTTGGCCCGGGGGAGGACGGTATGTTCCTCGTCCCTACCCTCCCGGAAAGGAGCCCTCCGTTATGCCGAAACGCCTCCACTACCTCCGCCTTGCCGACTATGGCAAGAGCTCTATTGCGGCGAGTACCGCCATCTTCGATAACGACCCGAGTATCTCCACTCGGGTCGTTTCTGTTGGTGGGCACACCTCGTCGTGCACCTTCATCTCGGACTTCTGCATCGACCTGTCGCATCCGATCCGAGTCATCGGGTCGACGTCGCATGCCCGGTCGCTGCACGCCGAGTTCACCGTGTTTGAGGGACAGACTCGGGTCGCCTGCTGGTACAAGCCAGTCGTGAAGCGACTGTTCTGGATGGGTTACCCGCTGGAGCTGCACTCCTGGCTCACGCCAGAGCTGGAGGAGCGGGTCGAGCTGAGTGGGCGCTTCGACCCGGGCACGCTGCCGAAGACGGTGGTGCTGGAACCGAACTGCATCGCGATGTCTGCCTGCTGATGAACGCCGAGCCATACCCGTCCTGGGACGAGAAGCTGAACCGGGCGCTGCAGTCGTGGCGGGACAGTGCAGCCCATCAGGCTCGCCGTCCGATGTTCGCGGACGACCGTACGTGTGAAGACTGCCGCCGCGATCCGTACGTCATCATCGCCCGACTGGAGGACGACTCCACGGCGCATCGGTGGCCACACTGGATGCAGCACACACTCCGGGAACACCTGATCGACGTGCGCGGTGAGCTGTCCGAAGCACTCGCTTTCCGTCCCTACGCCGGAGCGACGATCGCGGCCTACTTTGACGGCGCCGGACTCCGACCGCGTCATACGTGGGATCAGACGACGCAACAGGCTGTGCAGATCGTGACCGACCAGGCAGTGCTCGTCGACCTGTGGCTGAGGTACCGGATGGCGACGCTGGCACCGTGGCCGAAGCGGGTGCGACAGGCTGCTGGCCGCGAAGCATCCAGATATGCCACGTTGCATCGTGCAACAGGGAGACCGGGGTTAGTTGGAAGGCGAAGACGAGGTGATCGTTGAGACCGGGTGTGGCAATAGCGGCTCCGTCCTGACGTTCCCAGCTGAAGCAATGACGCGTTGGCTCCAATCCGCCGAATACTCCCGGAATGCAGTCTCTATCGCGTGCGCGGACTACTTCTTCGTTACTTCTGCGAGTTTCTGGTTGCTGACTATGTAGACGTTGCGGCTCCAGTGCCAGTCGGCGATGAGGGCTGAGCCGTCGAACCATTCGCGGTCGCCTTCTGCGAGGTAGACGCCTGCGGCGTTGTCAGGGATGGCGTCGGCGTCGTCGACGCTAGCGATGAGGGCGAACTTGGTGCCGTTGGAGTAGTAGAGGTAGTGCTTCGCGCCGTACATGGTGTCGCAGTCCTCAGTGCTGGTCGCCTCGTTGTCCTGCCCTGCTTTGGTGATCTTGGCAACGCCTGCCGGGTCGCGTGGGATGGCGTCGATGACGGCTTCGCGTTCGAGGTCGGCGAGGAAGCCGAGGTCGGCGTCGCTGTCGAAGCTGCCGCCCGCGCAGGTACCGGTGCTGATCGGATACCCGCCGTGCTGTTCTTTGTAGGTCTTGAGTGCTGCGGCGAGGCGGTCGAGGTCGGCAACACGCTTGGCGTCGCCGCGAGGCAGATCCTTCTCCTCTTCCTGCTTTTCGGCGGTCTGGGAGGTGGAGTCGTTCTTCGTGGTCGTGGTCTGGCCGGTGAGGCTTGGCAGGGTGAGGCGGATGAGGCCGTAGGTGATGCCGACGGTGACGGCGATGATCAGGACGGTGAAGATGACCCGGCTGCGGGTTTCTCGTTGCTGGTGGTAACTGCTCATGCTGCTTTTTCTCCTGCTGCTACTTCGGCGGCAGCGACGCGCTTAGGTTGCTGTTTCGGCTCCACGGCGAGCTTCGGGGTCGGCTTCCACGCCACCTCACGGATACCGGCGAGCCATTTCAGGACGGCCACGAGCGGTCCAGCGGTATCGATGACACCGGCGAACGGCGTGACGAGGAGCACCAGGATGTGGTCGCGGAGCTTCTGCAGGCGGCTCATGCCGGTGTAGCGGAGGTTGTAGAACAGGCCGAGCTGCGTGCCCGCCATCCACAAGATGAGCCCGATCGAGGTGATGATGCCGTAGACCGTCAGCTCAGGGGCGACAACCGTGATGCTGCCCTCCCGGACAGCCTCGGCGGCGAGGATGAACAGGATGACGACGTTGGAGCCGAGCGCAAGTAGTGAGACCGGGAAGCCGAGTGCGTAGGTCAGCACACGCAGGCGAATGATCACGTTGATGTGCCAGCGATCCTTCCGCGACAGTCGCATCCAATCCGGCTGCTGGCGGATGTGCGCGAGGGCCTGCATGGCACCGAACACCCAGCGTTCACGCTGCTTGTAGGCAGCCTTCAACGTGAACGGCGGCTGCTCGATCATCTCGGTGTGATGCCAACCGAACACGTCCTTCCCGAACTTGAGATAGGCGGCGAGACCGAAGACGAGGTCTTCGGCGATCAGGGCGGAGCCATCGAGGTTGCCGATGTCCCAGCCGATCTGGTTCTCCAGATCCTGACGGACAACGAGATTCGAGCCATGCAGATGCATCGGCGGCGGGCTCGTCATCACGGAATAGCACTCGTGGCAGCCGAAGGGACGGTTGGACTCCATCGCCTTGTTCAGCAGCGTCGTCTCGTTCCAGTCCAGACCATAGGAGATCATGCCCTCCGAGATCCCGACCGGATGACGACTCAGGCGATGCACCAGACGCGCGAGGTTGTCGGGCGTGAAGACGGACTCCTCGTCGTAGTGCACGACGTAGGAATCGGTCGGGTTCGCGCGGTGCTGCTGGACCATGTACTCCAGCGCTCGAGCCTTGAGACGGGTGTCCTTCGGCGTGCGGTAGTCCGTCGGCAGGAGGTACGGCGTCACCGGAATGACCGCATTGCGGTAGCGGGTCTGGAGAGCGGCCACTTCGTCGGCGTCCTCGGTGATGATCTCGACCCAGACGACCTTCTGCAGCACCGGATAGCGGGCCACGCCCGCCAGGACGTTGTCGATGCCACGCTGGACGACAGAGAGCGCACCACCCTTGGTCGTGATCTGGATCAAGAAGCGATGCGTGTTCCCTTTCCGCTTCGCATGAGCAAGCGACGCAGTGAGCTTCCGGTTGGTGACCTTCTCACGAGAGACATGCTTGTGAGCACTGGCCTTGACCACCATCCACCAGAAGTAAAGATAGGTCAGGATCAGGAGCACCATCGCTCCGAAGAGGAACCAACCGACTGGTGAGAGATCTGGAACCAGACGCACTACGCGGCGACTCCGAAGTCACCCCCTCGAACAGCGAGAGTGCAGAAAGAGTTGGAGATGGTGTGATGGAAAGCCAGACGCATTACTGTGTCGGAATATAACATGAATCGATTGCTGAGACAATACTGAAATGACTTCTCACCAGGCAATTCTTGGACAGGTAGCGGTATTCCTATTCCAGCAAATTGAGGATTATGAGAGAATGGGAAGTAGATCGCAGCGTCCCGGTCGAGCCGTCCGGCTCCCGCCTGCGACAGCTCGACCCGCCCGAGCGGCGCGGCACCCTAGCAGTGTCGGAGGCCGCCGGTAGCGTGGGACACGGCACTATGAGCACAACTTAAGACGCGCCCTCGGCGCAAAGGAGACCACACACAGCATGAGCAAGTCCTTACTGGAGCAGCTACCCGGCATCGTCGCCGCGGGTAAGCGTCAAGCGGCACAGATCCTGGAGCAACTGGAGGGGCGAAACCGCGTCAGCCTGCAGACACGTGAGCTCGTGATCCCATCGAAGGATCGCGGTGGCTTCACCTTCTCGGGTAACGACGGCGCCGACGCGACCGAGACGCCCAACCGTCTGATCTACGGCGACAACCTGCTGGCGATGGCCGCGCTGCTCGCAGGCGACGAGGACACGCCAAGCCTGCGCGGCGGGATCGATCTGATCTACATCGACCCGCCCTTCGATTCCAAGGCTGACTACCGGACGAAGATCAAGCTCCCCGGCACGACGATTGATCAGAAGCCGACGGTTCTCGAGCAGTTTGCCTACTCGGACACATGGGCGGACGGAACGGCGTCTTATCTTGCGATGATCACCCCACGGCTCGTGTTGATGAAGGAGCTACTCTCCGAGCACGGGTCGATCTGGGTCCACTTGGACTGGCATGTCGGCCATTACGTCAAGCTCGTGCTTGACGAGATTTTCGGAAAGGAGAATTTCCGGAACGAAATAACTTGGCATTACAGCGGCTGGAATAAGCGCTTGCGCACGTCATTTGAACGCCGTCACGATGTAATCTTCTACTACAGTAAGTCGGATCAGCCATACTTCGCGTCGTTCTTCGAGAAGTGGGCATCGAAAGAAGAGTACGTCAAAAAGCGTAAGCAAAAGGTCTTGCGGGATGAGGCAGGCCGCGAATATGTGCTGTCGGATGCTGGTGGCGGGCAACGAATCAAACGCTATCTGGACGAGGTCATGGCTGAGGGAGTCGTTGTCGACGACGTTTGGCATCTCGACAAACTGAACAACTCCGCGGGAGAGTCCGTCGGATATGCGACGCAGAAACCAGCCTCATTGCTGTCAAGGATCGTGCAGGCGGGTTCCCCAGAGGGCGGGCTGGTCGCTGACTTCTTCGTTGGTTCGGGGACCACCGCAGCCGTTGCCGAGCAGCTTGGGCGCCGCTGGGTTGCTACTGATCTGGGTAAACCCGCCGCGATGGTTACCCGCAAGCGCCTCATAGATCAGGACGCGAAGCCCTTCCTCTATCAGGCTATCGGTGACTACCAGGTCGAACAGGCTCGTTCGACTCTTGGGCGCTCGTTCCGCGTCGGCGATCTTGCGAAGGTCGTGCTCGACCTCTTCGGTGCGCTTCCCCTGCCGCCCGAAGAGAACGTGAATGGCAGCCTTGGCAGGTTGCCCGGCACACGCACGCTTGTCTATGCGGACAGTCCATCGCGCCTGACCACGATCTCGACGTTGAAGCGCGCACAGGGGTACCGCGAAGTCAAGATGGGTGGCTTCGACAAAGTCGTGGTGCTCGGCTGGAACTTCTCTGCTGGCATCGGCCAGGACATTAACGATCTCAACGATCCGAACCTCGAAGTGCTGGTCATCCCGCCGGATCTGCTCGATCGCTTGAAGAAGAAGGGGACGGACAAGCTGGCCTCGGAAGTTCGCTTCTCCAGCCTGCAGTACCTCCAGGCGGAGATCGCCGCGCGCACCGCGGATGGTGAGCGGGAGTCTCTGGCTGTAAACCTCCAGAACTACGTACTGCTATCACCAGATGCGATCAATCTCGATCAGGCAAACCGGGCGAAACTCCAGGAAGTCATGAACACGGAACCACTCGCGCTCATCGAGTACTGGGCGGTCGATCCCGACTACGACGGTGAGGTGTTCCGCTCGGTCTGGCAGGACTATCGAGGCAACACGGATAACGACGGCGATGCGCTGCGGGTTGTCACGACAGCAGTACTCGACCTGCCTCGCATCGATGGCCCGCGCACGGTCTGTGTCCGTGCTGTTGACGTGTTCGGCTTCGAGTCGGAGGTTGTTATCTCGGACGTGGAGGTACAGTCGTGAGCGGTTTTGCAGACTTCCCGCTTGCCAAAGGGCTTTCTGCGGTCGTTGACCCGCTGATCCCCGGGATCGTAGACGGCAGTGGTTCGAAGCTGCTCGACCAGGTCACTCCGGTGACGGCCGAGCTGCTGCGTTTCTGGTTCCAGCAGGACTACTGCGAACTGCGGGAGCTGAATTTCCACGCTGGACAGCGCGCCGCGATCCTCCACATCATCTACGCGCACGAAGTCCTCGGCACGACCCGTCTGCGTGATCTCTACGAGACAGTCGCTCCAGAAGCGATGCTTGAGGGCGGCGTGCTTGGCGAGGTGACGCGTGACCGCCATGATCACCCGAAGTACGCGGCGAAGATGGCGACGGGCACTGGTAAGACGTGGGTGCTGAACGCCCTGCTGGTCTGGCAGTATCTGAACAAGCTCGCGAACCCGCAGGATCCGCGTTTCTCCAGCAACTTCCTGCTCGTTGCACCGGGTCTCATCGTGTACGACCGGCTCCTGGACTCGTTCCAGGGCAAGGAGCAGGATGGCGAGCGAGACTTCGCCACGAGCGACATATACCGCCAGCAGGATCTGTTCATCCCGGACACCTACCGCACGCAGGTTTTCACGTTCCTTCAGTCCTCCGTCGTGACCAAGACCGAGATCGGTCGCAAGGTCACCGGATCGGGCCTGATCGCGATCACAAACTGGCATCTGCTCGCAGGCAAGGAGGACCCTGACTTTCTCGACGATGACGAGGTCGAAGCGCCTGGCGCCGAGATCGACCCGAAGGCCGCGATCGAGAGTTTCTTCCCGCTCACTCCTGGCACGAGCGCCGGGAATGCTCTCGATGTGCTGGACCGACGGTTCCTTCGGGGCGGCCCGCTCCAAGCGTTGAAAGACCTGCCCGATCTGGTTGTGTTCAATGACGAGGCACACCACATCCATGAGGTGCGCAAGTCTGATGAGGTCACCGACGTCGAGTGGCAGAAGAGCCTGAGTGAGATCGCTTCGACAAAGGGACGCCGTTTTATCCAGATCGACTTTTCCGCGACCCCCTACAACGAGGTTGGCTCGGGGCGCTCGAAGGGCAAGGCCTACTTCCCGCACATCGTTGTTGACTTCGACCTCAAGTCCGCCATGCGTTCCGGACTCGTCAAGTCGCTTGCGCTCGATAAGCGCAAGGAGATCGCGGCGCTACCACTGGACTTCAAGGCAGAGCGAGACGAGCAGAAGCGCGTCACCGGCCTGTCGAACGGTCAGCGTGTCATGCTCCAGGCTGGCCTGAAGAAGCTCCAGATCCTCGAAGAGCAGTTTGCCGACGCCGATCCGGACAAGCATCCGAAGCTGCTGGTGGTCTGCGAGGACACCAACGTCACACCGCATGTCGTTGAGTACCTCCAGAGCACCGGGCTCTCTGAGGACGACATCCTGCGTGTCGACTCCGGACGCAAGGCTGAGCTTGGCCCGAAGGACTGGGAGCCGATCCGCGAGAAGCTGTTCGACGTCGACCGACACAAGCAACCCAAGGTCATCGTCTCGGTGCTCATGCTCCGTGAAGGATTCGATGTCAGCAATATCGCAGTCATCGTGCCGCTGCGCTCGTCACAGGCGTCCATCCTGCTGGAGCAGACGATCGGACGCGGTCTGCGCCTGATGTGGCGCGGCGACCCCTCGATCGACGAGCTTAAGGCTGAGACTCGGGAGCGCATCAGTAAGGGGCTGGAGCCGACCAACTACTTCGACGTGCTGTTCATCGTCGAGCACCCGGCGTTCAGCGACTTCTACGATGAACTGCTCAGCGGCGGACTCATGGTCGAAACCGGTGACGATGCCGACAACACCGGTGCCACCGGCGACCTGGAGCACGTTGACCTGCGACCTGGATACCAGGCGTACGACTTCGAGATCCCCGTCATCTTGCGCGATGCCGACGAGGAACTACGCCAGCCGAGCATCAATCCGCTCGAGCTATCTGCGTCGCCGTATCCGCTCGACCTGATCATCAAGACCGTTGGCAAGGGCGACCGGTTCGTCTCACACGACGCCGAGACGGGTACACAGTACGGCGACTACCGCGTCGATGGCGGCGTTCTGACTGCCACTGGCTACAACGACTACCTCTCGCGCATGACAACGCGCATCACCGAGGCGCTCGGCAGGACGATGACGAAGAGCCAGAGCAAGTACAACGAGAACGCAAAGTTCCCGATTCTCCAGGCGTACCGCCCTCTGCTCACCGGCTGGCTCGACAGTTACATCCGACATCGCCTATTCGGTCAGGAGTTTGACCCGCTGGCCGAAGAGAACTGGCGCGTGCTGCTGCTTGACGACGTCGCGCACAGCATCGCCGGAACGTTCGCCACCAAGCTCGTCGAACTCCAGGACAGCCAGGTTGTGGCCTCCGCCGAGGTACAGCAACGTTCATTGTCCGAGGTCACCACGATCCCGGTTCGAGGCAGCACCGCCGAAGAAGTCAACAAGTGCATCTACCCGAAACTGCCGATCCCATCCCAAGGCGGCGGGCTTGAGCGACGCTTCATCCGCTGGGCCGACAAGGACTCGGGCATCGAAGCCCTGGCCAAGGTGCACGAGTACCGGCACGATTTCCTGCGTCGGCCTTACCTGAAAGCGGATGGCATGCCCGCGCAGTACTCACCAGACTTCCTCATCCGCACACCGTTCACCATCTACGTCGTTGAGACCAAGGCGCAGTCGGCGCTCAGTGACGAGAACGTGCAGCGCAAGCAGAAGGCTGCGCTGGCATGGTGCGAGCAGATCAACGAGCTACCGGAGGAACAGCGCGACGGCCGGGATTGGGCATACGTGCTGCTCGGCGAGACGATCGTGAATGAGTGGCATAAGAAGAACGCCACGGTGACCGATCTTCTCGAGTATGCGAGGTTGCGGCGGACGACGACGGCACGACAGGAGCGACTGTTATGACGTCTTCCTACCCGCTCTGGTCGGATGAGCCCGCGACCCAGGATCTGTTGGCCTTTCGTGCCGTGGCGGAGACAGCCGCGGACGCGATCTTCGACGATGGACTCGACCCCGTCGCAATCGGTCTGTCTGGTGCTTGGGGCAGCGGCAAGACCAGTGTGCTGGAGTTGATCAAGTCCGAGATCACGGAACGCTCCAAAGATAGCGATCGCAAGGTGCTCGTCATCCCGACGCAGCCGTGGCTTTATGACCCGGCGGTTGGCCCGAAGGAGAGCCTCATCGCTGAGGTGCTGGGCGCGCTCAGCAAGGAGTTCAACGAGACGGATCCGGTCGGCAAGGCTGGCCTCGAGGCCTTCAAGAAGCTCGTCCGCAAGGTGAACTGGTCGAAGGCCGTCAAAATGGCGGCGCGGACTGCCATCACCATGCAGTTGCCCAACATCGACGACGTTTTTGGTCTCGTCAGCGACGAGCCCGAAAGCCTCGAAAGCGAGAAGGGTATGGCCGCCTTCCGCGAAGACTTTGGGAAGCTCCTGGCCGATCCCGCGCTGGCGCACCTGTCGCGTGTGGTGGTACTCGTTGACGATCTCGACCGTTGTTTACCAGACACCGTGGTCGAAACGCTTGAGGCTATACGCCTGTTCCTCTCAGCCGAGGGTATGTCCTTTGTTATCGCGGCCGATGAGGATCGCGTGGCAGAAGCGATCCAGCAGAAACTCAAGACCGCAGCGCCGAAGGATGAGGACGAGGATCCTGCCAAGCTCTACCTGCACAAGATCGTCCAGACAACCATCCCGCTTCCCGCGCTGAGCCGGTTCGACACCGAGGCGTATCTGTTCCTCCTGCTGGCGAAGGCCGAGACGGGCGACGATGAGGCTGAGTATGCGGCTTTTGTCTCCAGGTGCGATGAGCTGCGCATCGATGGTGGCAGTCTGGATGACCTTGAGGTCGAGGAGGGCAGTGCGCTTGCGGAACATCTCGTCACGGCAACGCGCCTGACTCCGATCCTCTACGAGAAGTTCCACGGCAATCCGCGCCGCATCAAACGGTTCCTGAACGACCTGAACGTGCGCCAGGCGGTTGCTCGGCGTCGCGGGTTCGAGCTGGAGCCGGACGAGGTCGCCAAGCTCATGGTGCTGGAACGCATCCTCACCGAGGATTTCGAGACCGTGCTCGGCTGGCTCGCGTCAAACCAGCTGCGCGACAAGCTCGATGCACTTGACGTCGCCGCCAACGGCCGAGTTGAGGAGACCGAAGAGACCACGCCCGAGCCGTCCGAGGACGAAGCTCCGAAGACTGCGCCGGTCAAGAAGAAATCTGCTGCAGCTCAGCCGGAGCAGGAGCCTGCCCGTGACGACGACTTCAGCGACACGCTTCGACGCTGGGCGAAGCTCCCGCCCGTGCTCGATGCCTCGGCCATTTCGGGGTACCTCTACCTGGCGGCGTCGTTCGCCAAGATCGAGGTCATCGACACCGGGCTGCCCGAGCGTCTTCGTGACCTTGCAGTTGCGCTGACCTCGAGCCTCAAACTTGACCGTGCGGGCGTCACCGACGAAACACTGAAACTGCTGCCGGAGAGCGACGCGCAGATCCTGGTCGGCCATCTTGGACGCCGTACCCGTGACCAACCGGGACTGCAGAAGTTCACCGTCGAGAGCCTGCTCCGCCTCGCAGCGCAGCAGCCCACCACCCAGCCGAACGTGGTGGCGGCGCTCAAGGGGCTTCCTGCGGTGAACGTCGAACCGGCAACGATCATCAAGTTGCGACCCCTGGACCAGACGGTCTACCGCCCCGTACTCGATACCTGGAAGGCCGGCTCGGATGACCAACAGCTCCAGGCATCGGTGGGCATTGTCGAGAAGGCGTGGAGCGGCAATGGGAACTAGCGGCTCATTTGGCGGCAGCGGCGGCAAAGACGCGGGCGACCTTCGAGACAACATCGCGGCATGGCTTGACGCCGTTGGCGCGCCCGGTGGCGCGGACGAAACCGACGTCAGTAGTGCAGACGGAGCAGACAAGCCCGCTGATCCGTCGCGTCCAGGAACTCCCGGACAAGCGCCGAGGATTGACCTCGGGCCAGCACTCCGCGTGCTGCTCAACTCGCGCGGGCGTGGCGGGAGGAGCGACGGACCCGGCGGAGGTGGCGGTGGTGCCCGAGGCGGGGGCGGTGGCCGTTCGTCAGGCGGCGCGACCCGCTCTGTCGGACGGGTGTCTCGCGCGGCCGGACGTGCCGGACGACTTGCTCTCGCCTACTCGTCGGGCAACCGGGAGGCGCTGCGTGAGGCGGGCCTCAACTACGACGATCTGCAGGCGCTCGGTGATCCCGTCGCTATCGGACTCAAGATCATTGAGACTGCGTTCGACTCCCAGGCCGACAGTACGGTCGCGGATGCTGAGGAACGCGACATCGTCGCAAGCGTGGTCGAGTGGATCCTGGAGCAGCCAGCGGACCAGCCGCCGACACCAGAAGACGTTGTCAGAAAGTCCATCGAGACGACGATTGCGGAGACTGCTCTGACCGAGGTGTCCTCGACGGTCTACGCGAAGGACGCCAGCTTTGAGAAGCGCCGCAGCCTCGAGCGTCAGATTCGCGACGTGGCAGCGGAATATGCGGCCCAGGCGACGCTGAATCCACGCGGCGCGACCGAACAACAGATGGCGCAGGCCATTGAGAACGGCATCCGCGACATTGGGCAGATCTTCGGAGTCAGGTCATGAGTCGGCTGCTGCTCACGCTCTCCGAGACGACCGCCGATGAGGCGCAGCAGAATGGCCGCTTTGACGAGGTGTTCCTCTGGACCCGCAACGGCCGCACAACCTTCACCGGCGGTATTGATCCGCATCTTGCGGGGCTCGGCGTGGTGAACCCGCGCAACGTCGACCTCGTGCGGATCGCCCTGAGCGTCCTCGCCGCGGATCGCTCGGTGCTTCGCGAGGGCGGCGGCTCCAGCTGGAACGCACGCGATTTCGACCTCACCGTGGAGGTGGACGCTCCTGCCGTATGGGCGTCACACGCCGAGCAGTTGTCGCGCATGGTCGGCTTCCTGTCGGGCGACCATTGGACGTTCAGCTTTACGCAGGCACCCGAAGCCGAAGAGACGGGTCTTCCGATCGAGGAGCAGCACCACGACCGAGCGGTGCTACTGAGCGGTGGCGCAGACTCGGCCGCAGGTGCCCTGCTCTCCGCCGTCGAGCTTGGCGCTGGCCACTCACAGGCCCTGGTGTCGCACTACAGCTCAACCGCGATCTCTCCTGTGCAGCAGGGAATCGTCAGCGCCATCGCAGATCTGGTGCCCGGCATTGGTCAGGTGCACCGCCAGTTCCATCTTCATCGTGGATCGAAGCGTCTGGATGGCTCATCGTTCCGAAGCGAGACCTCGACTCGTTCGCGCTCACTGCTTTTCCTCGCGCTTGGGCTCGCCGTCGCTGAGCGCGCTGGATCGACGCTCTGGATCGCCGAGAACGGCTTCGCCTCGCTCAACCCGCCGCTCGGCCCTGACCGGCGCGGCAGCCTCTCGACGCACACGACTCATCCGCGCTTCCTGCGCGAACTCTCTGCACTGATGCAGAGCGTCGGCGGACACGGTCTTATCGAGAATCCCTTTGAGGCCCTCACCAAGGGCGAGATGTTCCGCCGTGTGGCGGACGCCGTTGGCGTTGACGCCGCATCGCAGTACCTCAGCAGCACCAACTCCTGCTCGCACACCGACGCGCGCTACAGCGGTGCCCCTGTTGGCTCGTCCTGCGGTGTGTGCTTCGGTTGTCTTGTCCGTCGCGCGGCATTCATTGCCTCCGGAGTCCCCGACACCACCACCTACCTCGTTGACGATCCAAGCGGCAGGTACGACGCGTTCGTTCGCCAGAAGTCGATCGTGGAGCCGCTCCGAGACTTCGTCGATCGGGGTATCCGGGCACGCGACGTGATGGCAATGTCGCTACCGGAAGGCTATGCGGCGCAGGACGCGCTTGCTCTGTTGCGGCGTGGCGTCGAGGAGCTGCGAGGGCTCTTCTGATGACCCCACAGCTTCCCCCGCTCGATCTGCACGCACACATCAATCCGAAGACCCGCCCAGTCGACCTCGAGCGGCTCGGAGCGGTCGTGTTCGCCGCGACCCGTTCCCTGGATGAATACGAGTCTGTGAGAACACGTCGCGACCAGGTCACCGTCTGGGGTGTTGGCTGCCATCCAGGCGTCGCGCAGGCGCAGCACGACTTTGACGCCGAGAGGTTCGGCTCGCTGCTTGCGTCGACTGCATTCGTGAGCGAGATCGGTCTAGACAGGCGCTCAAAGGTACCTCTTGAGGAGCAGGAACGGGTGCTTGACTCCATCCTCGGCCACCTGCAGGCTGCACCTCGCATCGCTTCTATTCACAGTTCTGGCGCACCGGGGCGCGTACTTGACGCACTGGAGCGCAGACAGATCAGGGGTGCTGTGCTCCATTGGTGGCGCGGTGACGATAGCCAGACCCGGCGAGCAGTCCAACTTGGTTGTTGGTTCTCAATCAACGCAGCAGGCGTGAAGTACCCGCACCACGTCTCCCTGATTCCAATCGAACGAATCCTGACAGAGACCGACCACCCGTCGGGCGACCGAGCCTCCTCTGCGCCAAGGCAGCCAGGATCCGTTGCTGACGTCGAGGAAGCCCTGGCGCGGATCTACGGAACCACCGTGGGATCCATCCGGCAGCAGATCTGGGCAAACTTCGCGCGGCTGGTCGACGAGAGCTCGACCGGCACACTGCTTACTGCGCCCGTTCAACGAATGGTCGCTGCAGCAGAGCCCCAGGAGCGTGGCCATGACTGATCTCATCACCGGCAGGGTGCGCGGTGTCTTTCGCGACGCCGTCTCGCAGCGCATGGTGCTCCGGGAGATCGATCGCATATGGCAAGCCGAAGGCTTCGCTCCGGGGACAACTACATTTCTTGGCGGCCAGCGCGTCACACTCTGGGCCGAGTACGAGGCATCCGTTGACTGGGCAAGCCTTGAACACATCCGTCGTGTCCTCCGCGTCTACGAGAGTTTCCTCATCGAGTTTGGAGGTGACGACATCACTCCGTTCACTCGCGTGCTCGAACTCGATGGCTTCTCGGTCGACCCGAGTCGCAAGATCACGATGGTCGGCGGTGCGCTCTCGAGCCTCTCGGGCTTGGACGGGCTACGTGATGCCTCAGGAATCCGCGACGCTTTCCGCCGTATCGAACTGCTGCTCGACTCCGACCCGGCCGGCGTGGTCGGCGCGGTCAAGGAGCTGATTGAGGCAACGGCCAAGACCGTCCTCGAACATCTCGGAGAGACTGTCGCCAAGGATGCCGATTTGCCCTCGCTCCTCAGCCGGACGCAGGACGTGCTTGGGTTGTCAGCCTCAGGTGTGAGCGGCACCGTTGATAGCTCAGGTGCGATCAAGAAGGTGCTCGGTGGGCTCAAGGGGGTTGCCATCGGGATCACCGAGCTGCGCAACGCCGAAGGAAGTGGACACGGTCGTACGCGCGCCTCGAATCTAGCCGCCAGACACGCGCGTCTCGCCGTGAACGCCGGGCGCACCTGGTGCGAGATCGTCCTCGATACATACAGTGATCCGACCGCGCCGTGGCGACGTCGTGCTGCTACGGAGTCCGCAGCGCCCGCCTGATCGTGGACTCGCTCACTCCGTACATCTCCATCAGCTCGCGTCGGGTTGTCCCGCTGGCGAACAAGCGTCGAGCCTCGGCCTTCTGCTCTTCGCTGAGGGCTGCGCACTTCGCCTTAGCAGTGAGGTCGAACCCTGCGCGGCGGAGCGTGTCGCGGACGGTGTTGCGGCGCACGTTGTACAGCTCGGCAAGCTCGTACGTGGACGCTCCGGCTTTGTAGTACTCGATCAGGAGCTTGACGACAGACCTGTGGAGGGCGTTTCGCTGGGGGAGCGGGCGGTCGTCCGGCTTCCGCGTCGAGTTACGGGCGGCGACCAGGAGGTCGGCCAGTTCCGCAGTTCTCCGCCCTTGTTGGCAGTAGTTTCGTAGCACCCCGACGTAAAAGCCCAGGTGAGAGTAGGTTTCTCGCCTGGGCTTCATCATGTCCGGGGGTCGTTCTCTGTGGTCCCCCTCTGGTCCCCCGGCGCTCTCGCCGGTGGTCGCCTGTGGACGAACTGATCGCCCAGAACCCGCGTCCTGTGGATAAGGCCTGGATCGTGTCAGATTAGTGCCCCACGCCCGGCCGGAGTGCGGCGATGATGTC